>JADZAQ010000241.1 GCA_020852555.1 Burkholderiales bacterium | reverse complement strand
TGGACGCCGCTCATCTACGCCGCCACCGGCGGGCGCAACGACGTCGTCGAGTATCTCCTCGCGCAGGGGGCGCAGATCAACGCGGTTTCGCCGAACGGGACTTCGGCGCTGATGATGGCGGTCCGCGAAGGCAAAGGGTCGACCGTTACGCTCCTCATCGCCCGCGGCGCCGACGTCAATCATCGCAACGAGAACGGCGCCAGCGCGCTCGCCTGGGCCGAGCGCGGCAACGAGAAGGCGATGGCAGCCGAACTGCGCAAGGCGGGCGCGAAGTCGTAGCGGGGCTTGCGACGCCCCGGCGCCACCGACGCTACGGCGTTGCTTCGGTCGGCTCGAGAGTCGGCGGCGCGGACGGATCGGGGAGCATGCGGCCGGTAGCCGTCGTCGTGGCGGTTGCCGTCGTCGCGGGCGTGGTTGGGTCCGGCATCGATGCGGCATGTGCCGACGCCACCAGCTCGGGAGCAAGCGACGGCAGCGCCTGCACCAGGCGCCGCGCGCCGTCGAAGCGCTTGCGCCAGTACGACGTGCTCAGCGTCGCGATCTCGACGTCGCCGCCGCGCGATGGCGCGTGGATGAAGCGGTCGTCGCCCAGATAGATGCCGACGTGCGAGTTGGGGAAGCGGCGCGTATTGAAGAACACGAGGTCGCCCGGAACGAGGTCGGCGATGCGCACCTTGTCACCGACGCCGCTCAATTCACGCGACGTGCGCGGCAGCGTGACCCCGGTCACTTCCTGGAACACGTAGCGCACGAGTCCGCTGCAATCGAGTCCGCTCGCCGGCGTATTGCCGCCGAACTTGTACTTCACGCCGATGAGCGAGAGCGCGTAGACCGCCACATCCTGGGCGCCGCTCAGGACCTTGCCGGCGGCCTCGGTGGCTGCGACCCCGAAGCCGCGTGATTCCGCGGCGTGCACGACCCCGGTTGCGCCCATCGCGATGCCGATGGCGAGGGCGAATACGGCGCGGCGCAGGCGGCGCGCACGCCGTCCCGCCGGGGGGCGCTGCGGGTCGGTGGTCGACGGCATCGCGGCATTGTCGCGGAAAGCCCCTTGCCGCGGCAAGGCTTGACATTTCCTCCGGACGCCGGGCGGGATTCAGCCCGGGGGCGCGCCACCCCGTCGTTTCGGCCGGCGCGTCGCCGGCAGCGGATGCGCGGCGGCACGCGCGCGGCGTACCGCCTTCGCGTCGGCGATGAGCGGCCGCGTGAGTTCGATCCGGTCGCCGTCGGCCACCGGTACCTCGGCGGCCGCACGCTGTCCGTGGATCGCATAGGCGATGGTCGGCGGCAAGCCAAGGCGGGACACCAGGCCGCTCGCGGCGACGGCCTGCGCCACCGTCGTTCCCGCCGGCACCGCGAGCGACTCGATCACCTCCACGCCGGGGGCGGCGTAGACCACGGTGACGGCGAGCCGATCCATGCGCCGCCGCTCAACGCCCCGGCTTGTCGTGCAGCCCTTCGGCACGCTGCACGAAGGCGTCGATGAAGGTCCGCGCGATGCGATCGAATACCGGCCCGATCGCGGTCTCGAGCAGCGACGTGCCGAAAGCGTACGCCAGCACCAGTTCGACCTTGCAGGCGTCCGTGGCGAGCGCGTTGAACGTCCACTCGCCGGTGAGGCTGCGAAACGGGCCTTCCTTCAAGCTGATGCGGATCGATCGCGGCGCCGCATTGACGTTGTCGGTCGTGAAGTGCGTCCGGACGCCGCGATAGTCGATGTGCAGACGCGCGATCTTGCCGTCGGGCCGCAGCTCGAGGATCTCGGCCCCCGAGCACCATGGCAGGAAGCGCGGATAGTCGTCGACATCGTCGACCAGCGTGAACATCTCGGTCGCGCTGTACGGCACCAGGACGGATCGCTTGACGCGTTGCACGCGTTTGGACCTTGGGCGGGATTGCTAGAATGCCTGACGGCCGCACGGGCGACAGCGCCCGGGCCGCCGGGCACCGGCAGCACCGGCCGCCAGCGGTGGGCGCTGCGCGGCGAAAGCGGAAAGGCGCAATGGCGTCGGCATGACGATCGTCGATAACAAGAAAGCGTTCCATGATTATTTTATCGAGGAACGCGTCGAGGCGGGCCTTGTTCTCGAAGGTTGGGAGGTCAAGGCGATCCGTGCCGGGCGCGCGCACTTGAAGGAGGCGTATGTGGTGGTGCGCAACGGTGAGATCATCCTCCTCGGTGCGCACATCACGCCGCTCGCGCAGGCGTCGACGCACGTGCAGGCGGATCCGACGCGCACGCGCAAACTCCTCCTGCACCGTGCGGAGATCAACCGCCTGGTCGGCAAGGTCGAGCGCGCCGGCTACACGCTGACGCCGCTCAACCTCCACTACAAGGCGGGGCGGATCAAGCTCGAGGTCGGGCTCGCCAAGGGCAAGAAGCAGCACGACAAGCGACAAGCGATCAAGGAGCGCGAGTGGAACCGCGAGCAGCAACGCCTCGTGCGCAACCGCACGGGCAGCGCGCGCGGTCGGCAGACGGCATGATCGACGACCTGCCGCGCAACCGCGCGAACTTCGTGCCGCTCACCCCCGTGTCGTTCCTCGAGCGGGCGGCGCTCGTCTACCCCGACAAGGTCGCCGTTCGCCACGGGCGCCTTGCCTACACGTACCGCGAATTCGAGGCCCGCGCGCGTCGTCTCGCCGCGGCACTCGCGCAACGCGGTATCGCGCGCGGCGATACGGTCGCGGTGATGGCGCCCAACGTGCCGGCGCTCCTCGAGGCGCACTACGCGGTGCCGGCACTCGGCGCCGTGCTCAATCCGCTCAACGTGAGGCTCGACGCCGCCAGCGTCGCCTTTTGCCTCGAGCACGGTGGCGCGCGCGTGCTCATCACCGACGCCGAGTTCGCGCCGGTGGTCAAGGCGGCACTTGCCCGCCTGGCCACTCCGCCGCTCGTCGTCGACATCGACGACGGCGAAGGGCCGGCGGGGGAGCGCCTGGGGGTCCTGCGCTACGAGGACCTCCTCGCCGAAGGTGATCCCAACTTCGCCTGGCCTGGCCCCGTCGACGAGTGGGATGCGCTGGCACTCCTCTACACCTCGGGCACCACCGGCGACCCGAAGGGCGTCGTCTATCACCACCGCGGCGCGTTCCTGAACGCGCTCGGCAATGCGCTCGCGATGCGCATGGGACCGGACAGCGTGTACCTGTGGACGCTGCCGATGTTCCATTGCTGCGGCTGGACGTTCACCTGGGCGGTGACCGCGGTGGCCGCCACGCATGTGTGCCTGCGCCGTGTGGATCCCGCGCCCGTCTTCCAGGCGATCGTCGATCATCGGGTGACGCACCTGTGCGGCGCGCCGATTGTGCTCACGCTCCTCATCCACGCGCCTGCCGACGCGAAGCGGCGCTTCGACCACGTGGTCGACGTCGCCACCGGCGGCGCGGCACCCCCGTCGACGGTGATCGCAGCGATGGAGGCGCTGGGCTTTCGCGTGACGCATCTATACGGGCTCACCGAGTCGTACGGGCCGGCGACGATCTGCGCCTTCCAGGAGTCCTGGCACGACCTCGATCTCGTGGCACGTGCCCGCGAGATGGCGCGGCAGGGCGTGCCGATCGCGACCCTGGCCGCGATGCAGGTCGGCGACCCCGACACGAGCGAGCCGGTGCCCCGCGACGGCACGACGCTGGGCGAAGTGATGCTGCGTTCCAATACGATCATGAAGGGCTACCTGCGCAACGACGCGGCCACCGCCAGGGCGTTCGCGCACGGCTGGTACCACTCGGGTGATCTCGCCGTGTGGCACTCGGACAACTACATCGAGATCAAGGACCGCAGCAAGGACATCATCATCACCGGCGGCGAGAACGTGAGCTCGCTGGAAGTCGAGGAGTGTCTGTATCGGCATCCGGCGGTGATGGAAGCCGCGGTCGTCGCGCGACCCGATGCGAAGTGGGGCGAGACGCCGTGCGCATTCGTGAGCCTGAAGCCCGGCGCGAGCGACGTCACCGCGCAGGCGATCATCGAGCACTGCCGCGCCAACCTGGCGCATTTCAAGGCGCCGAAGACGGTGCTGTTCGGACCGCTGCCGAAGACCGCCACCGGCAAGATCCAGAAGTTCGTCCTGCGGCAGACCGCGCGCGGCCTCGAGGGCAATCGGTGAGCGCGGCATCGTGGAGGGAGGTGTCATGACCGCAAGCGTTTTTCGCGCCGACGCGCTCGCCGGGCGAACCGCGCTCGTCACCGGCGCCTCGAGCGGGCTCGGCCGGCATTTCGCCGGCGTTCTCGCCGCGCACGGCGCGCAGGTGGTGATCTCCGCCCGGCACGAGGACGAGCTCGCCGCCGTCATCGAGGAGATCGGTGCGGCCGGCGGCCGGGCGCACGCGGTGGTGCTCGACGTGCGCGATCCGGCGAGCGTCGAGGCCGGCGTGCGGGCGGCGGTCGCCGCGGCGGGTCGCCTCGACATCCTCGTCAACAACGCCGGCGTGACCGTCACCCGCCCGGCGCTCGCGATGACCGAGGACGAGTGGCGGCGGGTGGTCGACACCAACCTCGACGGCGCCTTCCGCGTGGCGCGCGCCGTCGCGCGCACCATGGTCGAGGCGAAGAGCGGTGGCGTGATCGTCAACATCGCTTCGGTGCTGGCGCTGCGCGTCGGCAAGCTGGTGGCCGGTTACGTCGCCGCAAAGGCGGGCTTTCTGCGCCTGTCCGAGGCGCTCGCGCTCGAATGGGCGATGCACGGCATCCGCGTCAATGCAATTGCACCCGGCTATGTCGTCACCAACCTGAATCGCGCCTTCCTCACCTCACCCGCGGGCGAGACGATGATCAAGCGCATCCCGTTGCGCCGCTTCGGCGAGCCCGCCGATCTCGACGGTGCGTTGTTGCTCCTTGCCTCCGACGCCGGCCGCTACCTCACCGGCAGCACGATCACGGTCGACGGCGGCCACACCCTTGCCTGGCTCTGACAGGAGACGATTGCCATGGATTTCTCGCTGCCCCCCGAGATCGAAGCCCTGCGCGTGCAGGTTGCGCAGTTCGTGCGCGAGCGCATCATTCCGCTCGAAGCCGACCCGGCGAACTACGACGAGCACGAGAACATCGCGCCGGCCGTGCTCGCCCGCATGCAGCAGGAGGCCAAGGCGGCCGGTCTGTGGGCGCCGCAGATTCCGCGCGAACTGGGCGGCATGGGCCTCTCGGTCGTTGGCCGCGCCGCGCTGTACGAGGAGATGAACGCGTCGATCTTCGGGCCGGCGTGCTTCAATGCGGCGGCACCCGACGACGGCAACATGACGGTGCTCGCCAAGGTCGCCACGCCCGCGCAGAAGGCGCGCTGGCTGGCGCCGATCGTCGAGGGCCGCGTGCGCAGTTCGTTCGTGATGACCGAGCCGCATCCGGGCGGGGGTTCCGATCCCGGCATGATGCTCACCCGCGCCGAGCGCCGCGGCAGCGACTGGGTGATCCACGGCCGCAAGTGGTTCATCACCGGCGCCGATGCCGCGCAGCACTTCATCCTCATCGCGCGCACCAGCGACGATACCCGCAAGGGCCTGTCGGCATTCATGTTCGATCGCGACCAGCCGGGCTGGCGCATCGTGCGGCGGATCCCGATCATGGGGCCGGAGGAGCACGGCGGCCACTGCGAGCTCGAGTTCGACGGACTCGTGATCCCCGACAGCGAGCGCCTCCTCGAAGTGGGCGACGGCCTCAAGGTCACGCAGATCCGGCTGGGCACCGCGCGCCTCACGCACTGCATGCGCTGGCTGGGATTGGCCAAGCGCTGCCTCGCGATCGCGCTCGACTACGTCGGCGTGCGCGAGAACCACGGGCGCACGCTGGCGTCGATCGACAGCGTGCAGATCATGCTGGCCGAGGTCGCGATGCAGATCGAGATCGGGCGGCTGCTCACCATGCGCGCGGCGGCGAAGCTCGACAGCGGCGACTTCGCGCGCCGGGAAGTGTCGATGGCGAAGGTGTTCGTCGCCGACGTCCTGCATCGCGCCGCCGACACCGGGATCCAGCTCTGCGGCGGGCGCGGCTACTCGAAGGACACGCCGCTCGAGTGGATCTATCGCTACGCGCGCCAGGCGCGGCTCGTCGACGGTGCCTCGGAAGTCCACAAGACGGTGCTCGCGGGCGCGCTGATGCGCGAGCGCGACGCGTTCTGGAGCTGGGACCGGCGGTGAGCGGCACCTGGCCCGCAGCGCGCGGGTCGGTGGTCGCGGGTCTGCTCGACGGCGCGCTGACGCCGCCTGGTCACCCTCGGCGCGCGAGCCGATCAGCGAGCACCGCCTGTGCCGCCACGATGCCGCTGCGCACGGCGGCCTCGATCGTCGCCGGAAACTCGGGGTAGGCGTAATCGCCGGCGAGGTACACGCCCGGGGCCAGGCGCGGCGCGGCGACGCTCGGGCGCAACGGCGTGCAGGCGTAGGTCGCGCGTTTCTCGACGACGACGAACGACCAGACGAGTGCCGGCAGGTCGGGCCGCAGGCGCCGCAATTGGGCATCGACGTCGCGCACGAGGTCGGCATGCGCGCGTGCGAGCTGCGCACCGGCGGCGCTGATCACCACCGCGAGCAACTGCGCGAGGCGTGGCGCGCCCGCTGCAGCAGCGGTGAGCACGTCGGAGCGCTCGACCACCCATTGCCCGGGCGCGTCGTCGAGGCGGGCGATCGGGTAGGGCATCGCGCTGCGCGTGGCGTAGCCGAGCCAGACGGTGGCGAGTGGCTCGTAGGCGAAGTTGCGCACCGAGTCGATCGCTGCGGCGAGGATCGGTTGCACGGCGCGGGCCTCGGGCGTGATGGTCATCTCGAGCCGATGCGGGCCGACGGCGAGAATGGTCGCCGTGACGGGCACCTGCGCCGCACCGGTCACGACCAGGGCTTCGCCGCCGGTTCCGTGGGTGAGCCGTGCGGTCGTCCCGACCTCGACGGCGCCGCCGCGCGCGCGCACGAAGCGCGCCGCCGCCTCCGGCAAGAACGCCGAGAGATCGACCGTCGGGAAGACGAAATCGGCGTCGGCGCCGGTGCGCCCGAAGGCGGCGCGCAGCACGTGGGCGAAGACCTGCGCCGAGGCGGCCACCGGAGGCGTATTGAGGGCGGCGAGGCACAGCGGCTCCCACAGCTGCTCGCGAACGCGGCGCGGCAGCGGCTCGAGCAGCGTCGTCACCGTTTCCCCGGCGGGGCGCCGGAAGCCGTCGCGTTCGAGCGCGCGCAGCCAGGCGACGTTGGCCAACCGCTCGCGTAGCGTCAACCCACGCGCCATGAGGAGGCCGAGGCCGAGCCCGAGGCGGCCCGGCGCCCGGCGCACCACCAGCGAGACCGCATCGTCTTGCGTCGCGCCGAACGGCACGATGGCGAGTGGTCGGCGGTGGAAAGGCTGCACCGTGGGCGCGACCTGTCGCACGAGATCGAGCGTGCTGCGGTAGGCACCGAGCAACAGGTGCTGGCCATTGTCGAGCGCGAGACCGTCGCGGACCACGCGCCGCGCGCGCCCGCCGAGCAGCGGCGCCGCTTCGTACACGGCGCACCGCACACCGGCCGCCGCGAGCGTCACCGCCGCGGCGCAACCGGCGTAACCGCCGCCGATCACCGCAACCGGCGCGCGGTCTTCCAGGCGATCCACAGCTTGCGCAGCGGGGTGAGCGAGGTGCGCCGGTCGAGCACGCGGTAGCCGTCGCGCGCGATCTCGCGCAGCAACGTGCGGTAAATCGCCGCCATCACCAGGCCGGCACGCTGTGCGTGCCGGTCGACGGCGGGCAGGTGTGCGAGCGCGCGCTCGTACCACGCTTGCGCGCGGTCGACTTCGAACGCCATGAGTTGGCGGAACTCGGGCGAATGGTCGGCACGCCGCAGTGCTTCCGCGGTCACTCCGAAGCGGGCGAGATCCTCGTGCGGCAGGTAGATGCGGTCGCGGCGAACGTCCTCGCCGACGTCGCGGCAGATGTTGGTGAGCTGGAAGGCGATGCCGAGATCGCGCGCATAGTCGCGGGTGGCCGGGTCGGTGTAGCCGAAGATCTCCGCCGACATGAGTCCCACGACACCGGCGACGCGATGACAATACAGCTCGAGGGCGGCGAAGTCGAGGTAGCGCGTCTGCGTGAGATCCATCGTCATGCCGTCGATCACCGCGACGAAGTGCTCGCGCGGCAAGGTGAAGTCACGCACCACGGGAGCGAGCGCCTGGCCGACGGGGTGCTCCGGAAGGCCGCCGAATACACGCCCGATTTCCTCGCGCCACCAATCGAGTTTCGCACGCGCCACCCCCGGATCGTGCACCTCGTCGACGACGTCGTCGACCTCGCGGCAGAAGGCGTAGAGCGCGACGATCGCGCGCCGTCGCGCGGGGGGCAGAAATAGGAAGCTGTAGTAGAAGCTCGATCCGCTCGCCGCCGCCTTCGCCTGGCAGTACTCGTCGGGGGTCACGGCTGCGGCTCGGCGGCGAGGCCAGCGCGGGGTGGGCGCAGCGTGCGCCACGCCACCACGCACCAGTCGGCGGTGCGCAGCACCGGCCGACGGGTGAAGACGTCACCGCCGACCGCGTCGATGCGGTCGAGGATGCGCGTGCCGCCGGCGATCACCGCCGCGAGTTCGAGGCGCAGCCGCCACGGCAGGCGGCGGGCAAGGCGGTGGCCCGACTGTAGCAGCGCGCGGGCGCGCGCGGTCTCGAAGGCCATGAGATCGCGCCAGCGCGCATCGGCGCGCCCCTGCGCGATGTGGTCCACGGTGAGTCCGAAGCGGGCGAGATCTTCCTGCGGCAGGTACACCCGGTCCTTGCGCCAGTCGACCGCGATGTCCTGCCAGAAATTGGCGAGTTGCAAGCCCGTGCAGACCGCGTCGCTGGCGGCAAGGTTGTCGCTGCCCTGCGCGCCACGGTCGGCGCGGTAGAGGGCGAGGAGCAGCCGTCCGACCGGGTTCGCCGAGCGGCGGCAGTAGTCGAGGATGTCGGCGTAGGTCGCGTAGCGGCGGGTGGTGACGTCCTGCGTGAAGGCGGACAGGAGATCGCGCATCGGCGCCAGCGGCAGATCGTGCCGACGAATCGCGGTGGCGAGGGCCGGGAACGGCGCGGTGCCCGGCGTGTCGCCGGCTGCGATCGCATCGAGCGCGCGGCCAAAGGCGGCGAGGGCGGCGATGCGGTCGCCCGGTGCCGCATCACCTTCGTCGGCGAGATCGTCGGCGGCACGCGCAAAACAATAGATCGCGACGATCGCCGGGCGCAACGCCGCGGGGACCAGACGCGAGGCCACCGGGAAGTTCTCGTAATGGCCGACAGTCACGCGGTTGAGGTCCCTTCTGCTGCTATACTAACCCGTTTGGCAGAACCCGCTTTGGCGTCTCTAACGGTCTTGCGCGGGGCCCGCGTGTGCGCCGCGCAAGAATGCCTGGCGGCGAACGCCGGAGTCGGCAGGGCGGGTCGGCGCGCACGCGCGGCCGGCGCTGCCGGCGCCCCGTGTCACCCGCGAAAGTGGCGGAATCGGTAGACGCACCAGCCTTAGGAGCTGGCGGGGCAACCCGTGGGGGTTCGAGTCCCCCCTTTCGCACCACGAGAATTCCAGGATCCGCACCATGCAAAGCACGTTGGAGAATCTGGGCGAGCTCTCGC
>JADZAQ010000240.1 GCA_020852555.1 Burkholderiales bacterium | reverse complement strand
GCATGCTGCGCCGGCTCGCGCTCATTGCTACACTACCTGCCACATTCCAATCCACCCCCATCGATCGAGGGAACTCCATGACGCCATTCAAGCAAGCGGCCCTCTTCGCGTGCCTGACCATCGCCTCTGCTGCAGCGCACGCCCAGGCGCTGACCGGCACGCTGCAAAAGGCGAAGGAGACCGGCGCCATCACCGTGGGCTATCGCGAATCGTCGATCCCCTTCTCGTATCTTGACAACACCGGCAAGCCGATCGGCTACGCGATCGACCTGTGCGGGAAGATCGTCGAGGCGGTGCAGGCCGAGTTGAAGATGCCCAACCTGAAGGTGAACTACTCGCCGGTCACGTCGAGCAACCGCATCCCGCTGCTGGAAAACGGCACCATCGACCTCGAGTGCGGCTCCACCACCAACTCGGTCGCGCGGCAGAAGCAGGTGGCGTTCGGGCCCACCTACTTCGTCATCAACGTCTCGGCGGCGGTGAAGAAAGACTCGGGCATCGAGCGCTTCGAGCAACTGAAGGGCAAGACCATCGTCACCACGTCGGGCACGACGTCGGTGCCGCTGCTGAAGAAGTACGCCAAGGCCGAAGACGCGGACTTCAAGGAAATCTACGGCAAGGACCACGCCGAGAGCTTTCTCCTCATGGCCGACGGTCGGGCGGTGGCGTTCGTGATGGACGACATCCTGCTGGCGGGCCAGATCGCGAACTCCAAGGATCCGTCGGCCTACAAGATCCTCTCCGGTTCGCTGCGCAGCGAGCCCTACAGCATGATGCTGCGCAAGAACGACCCGCAGTTCAAGGCGCTGGTCGACAAGACCATCGGTGCCGTGATGAAGTCCGGCGAGATTCACCAGCTCTACACGAAGTGGTTCACCAGCGCCATTCCGCCCAAGGGCATCAACCTGAACTTCCCCGAGAACGCCGCGAACAAGGAAGCCTTCGCCAATCCGAACGACAAGGGCGTCGAGTAAGCGCCACCCAGGCCTGAAGGACGGCCATGCTCGGCCTCGGCATCTTCGGCGAGGAGACCCCGGACGGCGACACGACCTGGGCGATGTCGCTGCTCTCGGGGCTGGAGTACACGCTGGCGCTGGTGGCGCTGTCCTGGATCGTCGCCATGGTGCTCGGCTCGCTGCTGGGGGTGCTGCGCACGACCAACCGGCGCTGGGTGGTCGCGCTGGGCGACGCCTGGGTCGAGCTGTTCCGCAACATTCCGTTGCTGGTGCAGTTCTTCCTCTGGTACTTCGTCATTCCCGAATTCGTCCCGCCGCTCAAGCGCATGGCGGTCGAGATGGATCCGACCCGCTTCCAGCTGCTGCTCTCGGTGGTCTGCCTCGGACTGTTCACGTCCGCGCGCATCGCCGAGCAGGTCAAGTCCGGAATCCTGTCGCTGCCGCGCGGCCAGCGCATGGCCGGTTACGCCATGGGCCTGACCGAGGCGCAGACGTATCGCTACGTGCTGCTGCCGATGGCGTTCCGCATCGTCATTCCCCCGCTCACGTCCGAATCGATGAACCTGGTGAAGAACTCGGCGGTCGCCTACTCGATCGGCCTGGCCGAGCTCTTCTTCCGCACGCGCGAGATGGGCGAGATGACCTTCCGCTATTTCGCCGCCTTCGGCGCCGCCACTGTGCTCTACGTGCTGGTGGCGTTCGCCATCAACCGGGTCTTCGCCTGGCTCGAGCGCGCCACGGCCGTGCCCGGCTATCTCGGAGGCAGGCGCTAGGCCATGGGCGGATTCGACTGGTCGTCCATCGCGAACTCGCTGCCCTTCCTGATGAAGGGCCTGACCTATACCGTCCAGCTCACCGTGGTCGCCGCCATCGGCGGCACGCTGTGGGGCATCCTGCTGGCGCTGGCGCGGCTGTCCGGCATCGCGCCGCTGGCGTGGGCAGCCGCCGCCTACGTGAACCTGATGCGCTCGGTGCCGCTGCTGCTGGTCATCTTCTGGTTCTACTTCCTCGTGCCGGTGATGCTGCAGTCGATCACCGGCGCCGCCTATCCGCCCAAGATCGGCCCCGACCGCTCGGCCTACGTCACCTTCATCCTGTTCGAGGGCGCGTACTTCTGCGAAATCGTGCGCGCGGGCATCCAGAGCATCCCCAAGGGCCAGCTCGGCGCGGCGTACGCCATCGGCCTGAACTACGCGCAGGCGATGCGCCTGATCATCCTGCCGCAGGCGCTGCGCAACATGCTTCCGGTGCTGCTCACGCAGACGATCGTGCTGTTCCAGGACGTCTCGCTGGTGGCGCTGCTCAACGTCACCGACCTCGTCGGCGCCGCCGTCAAGATCGCGCAGCGCGACAGCCGCCTCGTGGAGATGTACACGCTGGTGGCCGTGGTCTATTTCGTGCTGAGCTACGCGCTGTCCCTCGGCGTGAAGGCGCTGAACCGGCGCATCGCCATCATCCGTTGAGCCTGCGAGGCGAATCGACATGCCGATGATCGACATCCGCGGCGTCAGCAAGTGGTACGACAAGTTCCAGGTGCTCACCGACTGCACGACGCACGTCGAGAAGGGCGAAGTGGTGGTGGTCTGCGGGCCCTCGGGCTCGGGCAAGTCCACGCTGATCAAGTGCGTCAACGCGCTCGAGCCCTTCCAGAAGGGCGACATCG
>JADZAQ010000239.1 GCA_020852555.1 Burkholderiales bacterium | reverse complement strand
TGCACGATGCGCGGCATCATGTCGTGCGAGACGTCGACCCAGCCCCACCACGAGTGCTCGATGTCGATGCCTTTCAGCGCGGGAAACTTGCGGTGCAGGCCGTCGACCAGCACCTTCATGTGCCGCGGGTTCGGCGCATCGGCGCCGGTGACCGAGCTGCGGCTGCCGATCTGCACGCGATTGTCGGGCAGGCGCCGATAGTAGAAGCGCAGCGTGCGCGTGTCGGTGACGATCTGCGTGGTGCGGAAGTTGGTCGCCGCGATCTCGTCGGCGGTGAGCGGGCGCGTCACCATCGAGTTCGACAGGATCGGCATGATCCGCGAGTCGAGCGACGGGTGCAGACCGTTCGAGGTATAGCCGCCGGTGGCGAAGCCCACCGCGCGGGCGCGCACCGTGCCCCCCGGCGTACGCAGGTGGTGGACGCCGTTACGCCACTCGTAGCCGACGACCGGGCTTGCGGGATGGACCTTGGCGCCGAGCGCGCGCGCCTTGGCGAGGTAGCCGTAGGCGAGCTTCAGCGGATGGACGCCGATGCCGTCGGGCTCGTGCAGCGCCCCGACCGCTTCGGCCTCGTCGACGTAGTCGCGGCGCACTTCCTCGGCGGTGAGCATCCGCGCGTCGTAGCCGAACACCTCGCGCATCACCCGCGCCTCGTTCTCGAGGAAGGGAAGCTTCTTCGCGCGATGCGCGATGTACAGGTGGCCGCCCGGTTGCGGATCGCACTCGATCTCGGCGACGAGGCTCTTGAAGGTCTCGAAGCCGCTGCGGATCTCCGCATCGAGGCGCAGCGCGGTGGCCTTGCCCCAGCGCGCGATCCACTGCGACCGGTAGAGCCGACCACTCGCATTCTGGCCCTGGCCGCCGTTGCGGCTGGTGCAGCCCCACACCGAGCGATTGGCCTCGAGCACCGTCGCCCGAATGTCGTGCTCACGGGCGAGGAAGAGTGCGGCAGCGAGGCCGGTGAAGCCGGCCCCGACGATCACGACGTCGGCATCGACATCCTGCGCAATCGGGCCGTCGTCCGCAGGAGGTTCGCCGGCAGAAGCCACCCAGTAGGTGGGCGCATACTCGCGCCCCCGGCCGGGATTGGCCGCGACGAGCGGGTCGTACTGCGGATCATACGGCGCGAGTGCGCCGGTCGCCTGGTTCGCCTGGGTGCCCATGCACGCGTGCTCCGCGCCGCCGCTCACGCCTTCGGCAGCGGTGGCCGGTCCTTGCGAAACGCATTCTTCACGGCGATCCGCCCGTCGCGGAACGTGAAGATGTCGCAGCCGTTCGCGTGGATGCGGGTGCCGTCAGCCTTGGTGCCGATGAAGGTCCATTCGGAAACGCCGCGATCGCCGCAGACGAAATGGCGGCCATTCGTCCACTGCGCATCGGGGAAGGTGGCCCACGCCTGCGCGAAACCCTTGCGCAAGGCTTCCTTGCCGGCGTGACGGGTGCCGTGCACGTCCGGCCCGCCGACCGCGTCGAAGATGCAGTCGTCGGTGACGAAGCCTAACAAGGCATCGACATCGTGCCGGTTCCAGGCGTCGGTAAACGCCTGCAGGAATGCCTCGTCGACACGCGCGCCAGGCGCGTCACGTTCGCTTGCCACGTTCTTCTCTCCTCGTCGCGGACGCCACCGGCGACAGTTGCCGGTGCCGCGTGCCAGGGTCGTAGCCTACGACCCTGGCGCAAGTCCCCGTAGCACCAGATCGTTGGATTTGCATGGACCAGGCGCCGCCCGCCCCAAGCTCCAAGTGCGGATCACAGGAGGCGCAGAGGCGCCGAGAAAGAAAACATTCTCTCCGCGTCTCAGCGTCTCTTTGTGAAGGCTTTCGTCAGTGGCGCCGGGCCGCCCCAAGCCGCTGACTGCGCCCCCTTTGAGGGCAGCGAGCGGGGGGTGGCTCACCCCAGGACGCCCACCACCGTGGGTCGCATCTCGCGCATGACACCGGCGAGCGCGCGGATGCCGGCCTCGATGCGCTCGACGGGAATCGACGCGTAACCGAGCCGGAAGGCGTTGCGGCCCGTACCCGCCGCCATGTGGAAGACCTCCCCGGGCTCGATCAGCACGCCGTGCGCTTCGGCCGCCCGCGCGAGCTCGGTGGCGTCGAGCCAGCGGGGGCCGACGACCCAGCACGCGCTGCCGCCGATGCTGTGTTCGACGTCGAGCCCGACCAGGTGCTGCGTGAGCGCGGCGGACAACGCACTCGATCGCTCGTGATAGACGAGGCGCAGGCGGCGCAGCAGCGCCTCGTGGTGCCCGAGCGAGAGGAACAGCGCAAACGCGCGCGCGACGTAGGTCGACGGATGGCGCAGCACCAGCCGGCGCAGCGCGCGCAATTCGGCGATGAGGTCGGCGGGACCGACGATGTAGCCCAGGCGCAGTCCCGGCGCGAAGGTCTTGGAGAGGCTGCCGACGTAGATGACGCGGCCGTGGCGATCGAGGCTCTTCAGTGCCGGGGTCGGTGTGCCCACGAACAGGTTCTCGCTCTCGTAGTCGTCCTCGATCACGATCGCGTCGCTCTCCTGCACCGCGGCGAGCAGCGCCTCGCGCCGGGCGCGCGGCATCGTCACCGTGGTCGGGCACTGGTGGCTCGGCGTCACGTAGACGTAGTCGCAGCCGCGCAGCGGCGGGCCGGGGACGAGCCCCTGCGCATCCACCGGCAGCGGCACGAGTCGCGCGTCGCGGCTGGCGAACGCATTGCGGGCATCGGGATACCCCGGATCCTCGACGCCGACGGTCGTGCGCGCCGTCATCAGGAGATCGGCCAGGAGGTAGAGCGCCTGCTGCGCGCCGACGGTGACGACGATCTCCTCGGGCAGCGCCCACACGCCGCGCCGCGGCAGGACGCGCGCCTGGATCTGCTGGATGAGCGAGGCGTCGTCGCTGAAGATGAGATCGGGCGCCCACTCGCGGATGTCGAGGACGCTGAGCGCCTTGAGCGAGCATTCACGCCATTCGGCGGTGGGAAAGAGCGACGCATCGAACTGCGCGTAGAGGAACGGATAGGGGTACTTCTGCCAGTCGGCGCGCTTGACGATGTTGCGCTGCATCGACGGCTGGAAGCGAAAGCGCCGCTGCCAGTCCGGCGCCGGGCCGAGCAACGGCGCCTCGCCGCTGGTGACGTGCCCGACCCGGCTCGCGAGCGCCTCCGGATGCACGTAGAAGCCGCTGCGCTCGCGGGAGACGAGGAAGCCCTCGTCGACGAGCTGCTGGTAGGCGATGACCACGGTATTGCGCGCCACCTGGAGGTGCAAGGCAAGTTCGCGGCTCGACGGGATCGGCGCCCCGACCGGCAGCTGGCCGTCGAGCACGGCGGCGACCAGCATCTGCCGGATCCGCGCCTGGAGGCTGATGCCGCCGTG
>JADZAQ010000238.1 GCA_020852555.1 Burkholderiales bacterium | reverse complement strand
AGCAGGTCGTACGCCCCACGGGTCTCGTCGATCCCGTGCTCTCGATCCGGCCGGCGAGCACGCAGGTCGACGACCTCCTCTCCGAGATCCGCGTACGCGTCGGTCGCGGCGAGCGGGTGCTGGTGACCACGCTCACCAAGCGCATGGCGGAGGACCTCACCGACTACCTCGCCGAGAACGGCGTCAAGGTGCGCTACCTGCACAGCGACATCGATACCGTCGAGCGCGTGGAGATCATCCGCGACCTGCGGCTGGGCGAGTTCGACGTGCTGGTGGGGATCAACCTGCTGCGCGAGGGTCTCGACATCCCGGAGGTCTCGCTGGTGGCGATCCTCGACGCCGACAAGGAAGGCTTCCTGCGCGCCGAGCGCTCGCTCATCCAGACCATCGGTCGTGCGGCGCGGCACCTCAACGGGACGGCAATCCTCTACGCGGACCGCATCACGAACTCGATGCGGGCGGCGATCGACGAGACCGAGCGCCGCCGTGCGAAGCAGCTTGCCCACAATGTCGCACAGGGAATCATCCCGACCGGCGTGCAGAAGAAGATCAAGGACATCATCGAGGGCGTGGTCGACCTCGACGTCGCGCGCCGCGAGCAGCGCTCGGCGCAGGCGATGGCGCGCTACGACACGCTGTCCGAAAAGGACCTCGAGCGCGAGTTGAAGCGACTCGAGAAGGAGATGCAGGACGCGGCGCGCAATCTGGAGTTCGAGAAGGCGGCCGAGGCGCGCGACCGGCTGTTCTCCTTGCGCAAGAAGATGTTCGGCGTCGCGCTGCCGGTGGAGACCTGACGCTATCGGCCAATCGCGCGCCGTGGCGATTCAACGGCCGACGTCGACCGGCTTGGCCGCGTCCTTCCTGCCGATGCCGCGGCCGATCGCGTTGAGTCCCTGGGCGAGAGCGGTGAAACCCTTGGCCACCTCGTCGCGCGTC
Source organism: Burkholderiales bacterium (assembly GCA_020852555.1). Lineage (GTDB taxonomy): Bacteria > Pseudomonadota > Gammaproteobacteria > Burkholderiales > Casimicrobiaceae > VBCG01. Next base: position 15,018 of record JADZAQ010000238.1, on the reverse strand, counting down.
CATACGCCTCCGGCCGCGAGCTTGTCACCGACGGCGCGCGCGTCGGCGACGGAGTCGCGCACCCGATGGACGGCCTCGTCGCCCAGCCAACTCGCGCTGCCCTCGAGGCCCTGCGCCGCAGCATCCAGCTCGTACCCCGTGCTGTCGTAGGCCTTGCGCACCCAGGCCTCGGCGGCGCGGGACCGATGCGCCACCGCCAGCGAATGCTCGGCACGCGCGAAGCTGCGCGCGAGATCCTGCTTCGACGTCACCGAACCCGTGTCGAGGCGCGTCGCCAGTGCCCCGAGCTCCCGGTCGCTGTCGACGAGGGCCGCCCGCGTGGCACCGCTTGCGCGCGCGGCCTCGAGGCGAACATAGCCCGCGGTCTTGCGAACGTCGGTTGCCGCCGACCGATAGTCGTTGCGCAGGTACGCCGCCATCGCCTGGCGCAGGTGTTCGTGCGACTCGCCGACCACGGGATACCACAGCGTGACGTCGCTGACGAGCCAGCGGCGCTCGAGATCGGCACGCGCGGTCTTTGTCAGGGTATCGTCGAGCGCCGCGGTGGAGGGAATCTTTCCCGCCGCGATCTGCGCTGCGGTGAGGTCGAGTTTCTCGACCAGCGTGGCGAGGCGGGTGCGGGTGTCGCGAGCCAGTTCGAGGTCGGCCGCGGCGCGCTGCCGGTCGAGCCGGGCCGCGTGGTCGGCCTGCGTCGCGAGCGCTGCGGCGGCCGCACTCATCGCCTTCGCGGCCGCCGCATAGTCCTTCCTCGCGAGTGCGGCACGGACGTCGGCCAAGGCTCGGCTCACGTCATCGACGACCGGCGTGTACGTCGCGTCCTCGTAGCGGATCCACTCGCTCGGTGACCCCGATGCGTTGCGCGCGGGCGTGCGAGCCTCGGTGGCCGCGCCCGCCGTGGTCGGGGCGGTGGCCGGCACGGCGGGTGCCGCCGCGCCGGGGGAGGGCGTCTGCGCCAGCGCGCCGGCCGCTGCAACGACCGCCAGTGCGGCCAACGCGAGCCACGTCCGATGCGGCGTCATGGCAGGCCCGATCCGGCGCATCCGTCACGCCGCTCGTCTCACGTCTTCGGCGCGCCCTTCCAATGGAAGAAGACGTCACGGCCGGTCTTGCCGTCGAGCGTGACCTCACGCGTTTCGCTCATCCCCTTGAACGACGCCGTCACCCGGTATTTGCCCGCAGGCAGCATCGCATACGTCATCGGGCCGGCGTTGGCGAGCTGGAGGTAGGCATTGCCCTTGGTATCGGTCACCAGCAGCCGCACGTCGGCGACGAACTCGTTGTCCTTGCGTTCGGAGAAGATCATGCGCAACGGCCAATCCTTGGCCATTCTCTGCATCTGTTGCTCCTCGTTGCTGCCGATCCCGCCGTTGACGTACGTCGTCACGCGAACCGGCTCGACGACGATCAATTCGTCCTGGGCGCGAACCGGAGATACCGCGAGTGCGGAAGCCAGTGCCGCTGCCGCGAGCAGCGTGGGCGCCAGTCGGCGTGTCGAAGGGATCGTCGCGTTCATGGTGGACTCCTCATCGTGATGGATCATCACGCCGGAACCGCCACGGGAACTCGGGGTGGGCCGGCGTTCGATGGCGTTCATGCTAGACACGACGAGGACGTGTCGCCAGTGTCTCGGGTCACGATTTGAGGTTGCCGCGGTCACTTTCCTGAACGTCGCCGGCGGGCACCCGGCGGGCGCCGGTGCGACCCCTCAGGCGGTGAACTCGAGCGTTAGCCGCGTACCCGCGCCTGCCGTGCTGGAGACCTCGAGCCGACCCTCGATGAGTTCGGCTTGCTCCCTGATCCCGCGTAGCCCGTAGTGGCCGGGAGGGCGCAGGTTGGGATCGAAGCCGACGCCATCGTCGCTCACCTCGAGGCGGATGCGTGGCGCCGCACCCGGATCGGCGTCCGGCGCAGCCGTCGGCGCGCTGGCGAGGTGGACCCCGACGGTCGTCGCGCCGGCGTGACGCTCGACGTTGCGCAGCGCTTCCTCGACCATCCGGAACGCGACCTCGGCACGCTCGCCGGCCAGTGCTCCGGCCGTCCGATCGCTCGCGAAGCGGGTGCGCAGGCCGGTGCGCTGGCCGAAGCGATCGAGGAGTTCGGCGAGTGCCGGCCCGAGTCCGGCCTCCGATACGCTGTTGCCGCGCATCCGCGCGATCGCCGCGCGCGCCTCGTCGACCCCGCTCGCGGCGACGGCCTCGGCACGCTGCAGTTCGGCATCGAGCTCGTCGGAAGGCAAGCGACCGCGAAGGCGACGAATGAGGCGCAGTTGCGCCAGCAACGCCATCAACGAATGCGCCAGCGTGTCGTGCAACTCACGCGCCATGTGCAATCGCTCCCGCGCCACCGCCGCGTGGCGGGCCTCTTCGGCCATGCGTTCGATGCGTGCCGTCCGCTTGGTCACCCGGGTGTCGAGTTCGGCGTTGAGTCGAGTGAGCGCCTGTTTTTCGCGCTGGAGTTGATCGACCGTCGTGGCGAGCGTGCCGCCGATCTGCGCGACCTCGTCGTGCCCGGATGGACGGTCGAGTTGCAGGCGTTCGCCGCGCTGGATCGCGAATGCCTGCGTCGACAAGCGGCGCAGCCGCCCGAGCAGGCCGTGCGCCGCGATCGCTGCCGCAAGGGCCGCAATCACGCCCGACAGCAGCGTGGTGAGGAAGACGGCGTCGCGCGTCGCCCGCGCGCTCGCCAGGGCGCTGGCGGCATCCTCGCGGACGACGACCTGCCACGCGGCGGCACCGTTGCCGTGAGGATCTCCGGCATGACGCCCCACGAGCATGCGCCCGCCTTCCGTGAAGTCGGTGCGATTTGTCGCCGTCGGCACCGGCTGCGCCTCCGGGCCGATCAATACCTGGCCGTCCGTATCGAGCAACCACACTTGAACGTCGTGCGTCGCATCGAGCGCGTGCTCGAGGCGTTGCGTGACGCCGCGCAGCCATGCTCGCGACAGGGTGGCGCCGACCACGCCGACGACGCGGCCATCGGCGAAGCGCAGCGGTACGCCGACATCGACGATCTCGCCGGCCGTCGGCGATGTCGCCGCGGTGGCGCCCATGTACAGGTCGCGGCGTCCTGCCTGGAACCACGGCTGCGCGGCGATGCCGCCGGCCTCCGCGCGTTCCCCGACGCTTGCAATGAGCTGTGCCCGATCGTCGGCGACACCCAGCCAGACGAACTCCGGGAACTCCCGATGGACCGCCTCGAGATGCCGCGTGAGGGCCTCGTCGCCACGATCCGTGGAGGCGGCGATCTGCAGCGCCGACGCGCGAATGATCGAGCGGCGGGTCTGCAGGCTCAGCTGGATGCTGGTGTAGATTCGTGACGCGTACTGGCGCAGCAATTGCTCGGTATCCGTGCGAATTTGCTGCTCGGCATGGCGGGCCGAGAGCGCGGCGCCGAGGGCGGCGGTGAGGGTCACGACGACGAAAACCGCCCAGCCGATCGCCACGGCGAGACTGCGCCGAGGGTCGAGCGACTGCCATGCGCTGGTGTTGAATCGGGTGGCCACGGCGGCGGCACCTTCGCTGCTTCCTGCGCATCGCGGCTGACGATGCGCATGGTCGCCATGCGTATGCGATAGTGACGATCGGCACTATACCGATCGACGGCGATGTCGAATCCTTGGCATCGGGCGAGGACACTCGCCACCAGGGCGCCGGCATGTTCCGGGAGGATGGCGGCACGATCGCCGGTTCGCCCTCGGATGCGCAGCGGGCCGGGAAACCCCCGGGCTTCCTTCAATGCTCACCGGGAACGCGAGGTCGCACGATGGAACAGGCAATGGGCTCCCAGTCACCCGCCTTGCGGCTCCTCATCGTCGACGATCAGCCGTTGATACGACGTGCCCTCGCGTTGACGTTGTGCGAGGCGCCGGGGATCGAGGTCGTCGGCGAGGCCGCCGATGGGCACGATGCCATCAACAAGGCAGCGAGCCTCGAGCCCGACGTCATCATCATGGATCTGCAGATGCCGCACGTCGGCGGCGTGGTCGCCACCCGCAAGATCACCGCGCGCCAGCCCGATACCCGTGTCGTGGTCCTCACCACCTTCGACCACGACGACCTCGTGTTCGACGCGATTCGTGCGGGCGCCCACGCGTACCTTCTCAAGGACGCGACCGAGGACGTGGTCCTCGATACGATCTACGCCGTGCATCGCGGTGAATCACGGCTGTCGCCGTCGATCGCCCGCAAGGTGCTCGATCAATTCCGCCAGCTTCCCCGCCACGACGGCGCTGCGGCGGACAGCGCCGCGCACGCGCTGGCGCCGGCCCTCGAGGGCCCCGCACCGGCGGCGAATCCCGGAGCTCGCCTGGAGCGCGCGGACCTCCTCGAGGAACCGCTGACGTCGAAGGAGCAGCGCGTGCTCGATCTCATCGCCGAGGGCGTGAGCAACAAGGAGATCGCGAGCACCGTGTTCCTGGCGGAGGGCACGGTGAAGAACTACGTCAGCCGGATCATGGCCAAGCTGCACGCCCGCAATCGCATCGAGCTTGCCGTGCGGGTGGTCGCGCGGCGCGATTGACGACCACGCGTCGCGTCCCGGAGCGGCGGTGACTTTCCGATGATGGTGGTCACCGTCGTCTCGTGACCCTCGGCACTTTCCGGCATCGCGCTGAATTCCTAGAGTGAATCGTACCGGCACGATGAACGCCGTGCCGGTACCACCGCTTCTTCCATTCGCTCAGGAGTTCGACATGTCGATCCACTCGTTCCGTCGTACCCGTACGTCAGCCGCGCTGATTGCACTGTCCGTCGCCCTCGCTTCGGGCGCCGCCTTCACCTCCCCGGTGTTCGCTGCGCAGGGCAAGGATCAGGTCGTCGAGGCGTCCAAGGCCGGTACGGCGCACCCGAATCTGAAACTCTCCCAGGACGGTTACAGCACGATGCGCGCGGTGCGCGCTGCCCGTGTCGCGATCTTCAACGGTGACATCGACGCCGCGAAGAAGCTCGTGGACGAGGCCGGCGCGGACGTCGGCAGGGTCAAGGTCGACGAGCGCGCGCTCGACAAGACGACACCCGGCAACTGGATTCCCATCGACGGCCAACTCGGGGTGGCCGACGACTTCGTCAGCACGCCCCAGAAGGCCGCGCACATTGCGTCCGGCAACAAGAAACTGCAGGAAGGGAAGGTGAGCGAGGCGATGCAGGAGTTCAAGCTCGCCGAAGTCGACATCAACTTCAGTCGCGTGCTGATGCCGCTCGACGCCACACGCCGGCAGGTCGCGCTCGCCTCCGATCTCATGAAGGGGCAGAAGTACTACGAAGCCAACATGGCGCTCAAGGCCGCCGAGGATGGCCTGCAATTCGACTCGGTGACGCTCATCGAGGCGCCGAAGGGTGCCGGCAATGCCGCGGCGGCAGCGCCGGCGGCGAAATCCGCTTCGGCGCCTGCGGCGCCGGCGGTGGCAGGGAAATAGTCGCTGCTCGAGGCCGCGCGGCGATCGCTGCGCGGCCTCACGATGGTGTTGTCGCAACCGTACAACGGCGCACGCGGCATCGGATCGTCGTCGCCGTGCGCCATTTCCTCATCGGCCTACAAATGCGTATCATTCGCATGTAGGATTCGGCCAGCCAGGTGCAGTTCCCAGCGAGCGCGACCTCTTTCCACTCGCTCGAGGAACCTCGTCATGGCTCGTCCCGCCCGTCCCGCCCATCCGGCTTGCCCACCACGACCGCGGCGCACGGTGCCGGTCCAAGGCACCGTCCGCGATCCTTCAGGGCCGCCGGGTGCGCGCCGGCGGATGCTCGCCGCGGGGGTGACGGCGGCGATCCTCTGGCCGATGGCGGGTCTCGCGCAAACCCAGGCGCCTGCAGCCGGTGGCGCGACGGCACCCGGCTCGCCGGCCGCATCGCCGGCGTCGCAGCAGGCGCCGGCGGCGACGCTGTCCGAAGTGAAGGTGGTCGACGTGGCGATCGATCCCAATCCCAATGCCGAGATCGGCGCCCCGTACAAGGCCAGGACCTCGGCCGACTTCCGCTACACGCGTCCGCTCGCCGAGATCCCGCAGACGATCACCGTCATCACTCGGCAGGCGATCGACGACTCGGGACTGACCGACCTGCGCAATATCCTCAACGCGCAGCCCGGTATCTCCATCGGGACCGGCGAGAACGGCAACATGTTCGGTGACCGCTACATCATTCGCGGGCAGGAGGCGCGCAGCGACGTGTTCGTCGACAGCTTGCGCGATCCCGGCATGAACACCCGCGAGAGCTTCGCGATCGAGCAGATCGAGATCACCAAGGGCCCGAACTCGAGCTTTGCCGGACGCGGCTCGGCGGGTGGTGCGATCAACGTGGTGACCAAGCAGGCCACGCTCGACGACGATTTCGGACGCGTCAACCTCGGCCTCGGGTCGGCCGACTACCGGCGCGTCACGCTCGATGCCAACCGGGTGATCGGCAACGACTTCGCCTTGCGGGTGAATGCGCTGTACGGCGATACCGGCGTGCCCGGACGCTCGCCGTCGGAGCGCGAACGCAACGGGGTGGCGGTCTCCGGGCTCTACGACCCGGGCCACGATACCGCGATCACCGTCGACTATTACGGCATGTGGGCCAAGGACCGCTATCCCGATCTCGGCGGCTGGTTGCAAGGAACCGTCCCCGATCGACACCCCGCGCCCGATCCTCCCGTCTATGCGCAGGCGCAGGACTTCCAGCGCTCCGATTCGAATACGGTGACCGCGCGCCTTCAGCACCGGTTCGGCGACAACGTCTCCTTGCAGAGCACCACGCGCTACGGCGAGACCCGCAACAGCTACGTCCTGACCGGCGCCGGCGCGCGGGGCAACGCGTACGGTGCCAACGGCGCCACGTATCCGGCGGTCACGCTCAGCACGCACACCGGTTGGCAGGACATCGACTATCTCGCCAACCTCACCATGCTGCGCTGGGACGTGGCGTTCGGCGAATGGAAGCATTCGTTCATCGTCGGCGGCGAACTCGCCGACAATCACGTCGTGAAGGGGAATTACGCCAACGTGAACCTCGGCGCCTTCAATTGCCGCACCAGCGCGACGGCGAACGCCAGCAACGCCTTCTGCGCACTCGACGCCAACGACAACGTCGTGAACGGTTTGAATACCCTCCTGCAGCGACAGACCGACCGCAATCCGTGGAATGCCGACTGGCGGGCGCGCAGCGCATCCGGATTCGCGATGGATACCGTCGACATCGGCGAGCGTTGGGGTGCCTTCGGTGGGGTGCGTGCCGACTACGTCGACTTGAGCCTGGGGATTCGCGCGAACAACGGCACCGAGATCGATTACGGCAGTCGCGACACGCTGTGGAACGGCTGGGGAGGGCTCACCTACAAGATCATGCCCGATGCGATCGCCTACGCGAGCGTCGGCACCGCCACCAACATCAATGGCGGCGAGTCGGACGTCGGGACCAGCAGCGGCTATGGGGGGGCCATCATCTACGACGGGTCGATCGCTTCGGCGAAGCCGGTGCGCTCGACGAACTACGAGGTCGGCACCAAGTGGAACCTCCTGAATCGCAAGCTGCTGGTGACGGCGGCGCTCTTCCAGATCGAGAAATCCGACATCATGGAAGGGGCCAATTACGACGCGGTCGGCACCTTCAACACCGGCAAGAATCGCGTTCGCGGTGGCGAGGTGGGCTTCGCGGGGAACATCACGCCGCAACTGTCCGGGCAGGCCGGGGTGACCATCATGCAGTCGCGGGTGACCGCTTCGGCGACGCCGTCCAACGTCGGCAAGCCGCTGTCGAACTTTCCGGATCGCTCTGCCATGGCGCAGTTGCGCTACCAGTTCACGCAGCCGTTGGCCGCGGGCTTCCTCGTTCGCTACGAGAGCCAGCGCTGCGCGGGCCAGCCGGACACCGCGGCCGGCATCGACGGCTCGGGGCGCTGCCTGCAGCCGATTCCGCAGTACACGGTGTGGAACCTGTTCGGCACGTACCGCTTCAACAAGAACCTCGAATTGCGGCTCAACATCGACAACGTGACCGATGCCGACTACTACCTCGCCGCCTATCGCTCCGGCAGCTTCCTGTACAAGGGCGATGGACGCCAGTTCACCGGGACGCTCGTCTACGAGTTCTGATCGCATGGTGCGTGACGATTCCCTCACGTCAGCGACGCCGTCTGCGGCGGCGCGTCGTGCGCCTTCGACGTCGATTCCACCGGGGATCGTCTGCGCGGAGGATTACGCGGGTGCGGCGACCGGGTGCCTCGATCCGGCGACGTACGCCCACGTGGCCGGGGGTGCGGCCCACGATGTGACGGTCGAGGCCAATCGCCGGGCATACGAGGCGTGGGACCTGTGGCCGCGCGTGCTGCGCGACGTGACCGTGGGGCACACGCGGTTGCGACTCGCCGATCGCGACCTCGCGCACCCGATTCTCCTGGCGCCGCTCGCGCAGCAGCGCGCCTGGCACCCCGACGCCGAACTCGCCACCGCCCGCGGCGCCGCTGCAAGCGATAGCGTGCTCGTGCTGAGCACATTGTCGTCCGTGCCGCTCGAGGCCGTCGCCCGCGTGGCCGGGCCCGTTCGCTGGTTCCAGCTCTACCTGCAGGCGCAACGCGAGGTCACGCGCGATCTCGTCGCGCGTGCCGCAGCGGCCGGATACGCCGCGCTGGTGGTCACCGTCGATGCCCCCGTGCAGGCGGCGAGTCACCGCGCGCTGCGCGCCGGCTACCGCGCGCCGATCGACGCGGTGGCAGCCAACCTCGACGGGTACCCGTCACCCGCACGCGGCGCGGCCGACGCCGGCTGGCGCGCCAGCCTGGCGGATGCGATGCGCGTCGCACCGACCTGGGAGGAGCTGCGCGCCTTGATTCGCGACGGCCCGCTGCCGGTGTGGGTGAAGGGTGTCGCGCACCCGGACGACGCGCGCCGTCTCGTCGACCTCGGGGTTGCCGGTCTCGTGGTCTCCAATCACGGCGGGCGCGGCCTCGATGGCGCACCGGCGAGTCTCGCCGTGCTGCCGCGGGTGCGCAGCGCCGTACCGAGGCCCTTTCCGTTGCTCTTCGACGGCGGCATCCGTCGTGGCAGCGATGTCTTCAAGGCGCTGGCGCTGGGTGCCGATGCCGTGCTCGTCGGCCGACTGCAAGCCTATGCGCTGGCGGTGGCCGGGGCGCTCGGTGTCGCGCACATGGTGCGCTTGCTGCGCGAGGAACTGGCGATTTGCATGGCGCTCACCGGCTGCAGCGACCTGTCCGCCATCACCGCCGACACGTTGATCCCGTCCAGTGCCCCCGCCATCGCGTCCCTTCCGGTCCCGCTCGCATGACGCCACTCCTCTTCGACGCTGTGCTTTCCAAGGACGAGGTGCGCCAGTTTCGCGCGCATCTCGATGCCGCCGAGTGGCAGGACGGCGCGGCTACCGCGGGAGAGATGGCGCGCGACGTCAAGCGCAACCAGCAGATCGCCGACGAGGCGCGGATCGCGATCGACCTCGGCAATCACATCGTGCGCACGCTGGGGGAGCACCCGCGTTTCACCGCGGCAGCCTTGCCGCGACGCATCTTTCCGCCGCGTTTCAATCGCTACGCGGACGGCGGCACCTATGGGATGCACGTCGACAGCGCGCTCATGCGCGTCGCCGGTACGCCGCACACGCTGCGCAGCGACCTGTCGGTGACGTTATTCCTCTCCGAGCCCGACGAATACGACGGCGGCACGCTGGAGATCGTGGGCTCGGCGGGTATCCAGTCGGTGAGGGCGCCTGCGGGATCGATGGCGCTGTATCCGTCGACCAGCGTGCATCGGGTCGCGCCGGTGACCCGAGGGGTGCGCATCGCGGCATTCTTCTGGGTCGAGAGCTGGGTGCGGGACAACGCCGAGCGCGAACTGCTGTTCGAGCTCGACGAGTCGATCCAGGCACTGCGCGCCGGCAGTGGGGCCCACGAGCCCGCTGTCCTGCGCCTGACCGGCGTGTACCACAACCTGCTGCGCCGCTGGGCGATCACCTGACGCGTCGATTGCGCGCTGCCGCGACACTACCGCGTTAGCGTGAATGCCAGCGGCACGCGGACCCACGCCGCGACCACGCGTTCGGCTTGTTGCGCGGGCGTGAATTTCCAGGTGCGGACCGCGGCAATGGCCGCCTCGTCGAGGCGCGCGAATCCGCTCGATTCCCCGACTTCGATCGTCTCCGGATCGCCATTGGTACCGACCAGCACGCGCAGGACGACGCGCCCTTCCTCGGCGGCGCGGCGCGATGCCGGCGGATACGCGGGAGGGCGGTTGCGCAGGTAGGCGGCGTTGAAGTTGGGAGGCGTGATCGGCGCCGGCGTCGAGGCAACGCCGTCCGTGCGTGGTGCAGGTGACGCCGGCGCTGCGGGTGGCGCGGTCTCCACGGCGGCGGGTGCGGGCGACGGCGCGGCGGGTGTCACCGCCTCGGCGGTGGGTGCCAGCGGCGGCGTGGCCACCGGAGGTGGTGGCGTCGTCGTCTTGAGCGGTTCGAGACGTGGCTTGGGCGGCTGCGGCGCCGGCGGTGGCGGCGGCGCCGGCATGACGATCTTCGGTGGCGCGATGAGTTCGACCATGAGCGGCGTCACCGTTTTCAGCGTCTGCCGGGCCGGTCCCGTCTGCAGGATCGCGTACAGCGCCGCGAGGTGCGCGGCGATGACGATCGAGAGTCCGAACCACCGCGTGCCGCCCTCGTATCGCGGCGTGGAAACGGGAGTGATGCCGGCGACGATCGGCGATCGCACGATCACGCCGTAAGGATCAGCTTGCCGGCCTGCGTGATGCGCATGCGGTAGAGCCGGTCGCCATGCTCGATCACGACTTCGCGGGCGCCTCCCGTGAACAGGTCGCGGCTCGAGATCGTGCGCGGAGAAGGGGTCGCGTGTGCCGGCGCAGGAGCCTGATCATCGTGCTGGGGCGGTTCTTCATGCATCAGCGAATGATAATGATTCGTATTCTATATGTAAAGCCGTGCGCGCGACGCCGAGGGGATGTCGCCGCGCGACCGCCCTGCCGATGCCGGCAACGGCGCGGTACCGGCGTCCGGATCAGAACATGCCGGCGTCGAGACCGCCCGCGAGGAGGGCGCCCAAGTCGCGGCAGCGGGCAAGGACGTCGGCGGCAATCGTCTGGCGGCGAGCCGTGACGCCGGTCGTGCAGACGATGCCGGGATGGACCTTGCGTAGCGCGAGGCCGCGAGCGATGCGATCGGTTTGCACCATCGCACCGGTGCCGTCCGTGCCTGCGCAGACGATCACCGTGTACGCCTTCCCCTCCACCCGTCCTTCGCACGGATAGTAGACGCGCTCGAAGAAGTCCTTGGTGATGCCGGACAGCGAGCCGAAGTTCTCGCTGGTGGCGACCAGCAATGCGTCGCAGCGCAGGAGATCGTCGACGCCCGCTTCGCGCGCGTGGCGGTACGTGACCGTCACCAGCTCCATGGCCGTCGCGCCGTCGCGTGCGGCCTCTGCCATCTGCGCGGTGCCGCCGAACTGCGAGTGCCAGACGATGAGCAGTTCCTTCATCGCGAGCGTCTCCGCCTGGTCTGCGGGAGGGGAGCGGGACCCGCGCGATGGCGTCGGTCCCGCTCCTTGCGCGCCACTGCCGTGTCAGGCGGCGGCGGGCGGCTCCTTGCGGGTTTCGATGATCTCTAGGGGCTCATCGACGATCGTCGCGCGCGGCGGTCGCACGCGCTTGGGGCGAGGCGCCGCGACCGCTGCTGCGACAGGTGCCGCGGCGTGGCTGGTCTCGACGAGCACGAGATCCGAATCGGGCGGCAGCGTGAGGGCGACCGGCGCGGCTGCCACCGGGGTCGCCACCGGGGTCGCCGCCGCGGCGCCGCGCTCGGCACCCGGCGAGGTCACCGGATCCGGTGCGAGATCGAGCGCCAGCGTCCCGCTGTCGGGTGCCGGTACCTGCCGCTCGCGTGGCGGTCGCGGCTCGCGTGGTTCTCGCGCTTCCCGGCCCTCGCGTGGCGGCCGCGGCGGACGGGGCTCGCGCGGTTCGCGCTGCGGATGCGCGGCATCGGTGTCGCGCGTGTCGCTTTCGCGTGGCGCGTGGTCGGCGTCGCCCGCTGCCGCATCGGCGGCGCTCCCGCCATGATCCGGTGCGCTGCCCGCCTCGTCACGCTCGCCACCGCGGCCGCGCCGGCCCCGACGTCGCCGGCTGCCTTCGCGTGCCTCGGTCGTCGTATCGAGTGCAGCGTCACCCGCCGGGACGTCGCCGCGGGGCGCGGCTGCAAGTGCGCCCGGTGCGTCGGCTCCGCCAGCGGCGGCGGACGGCAGTGCCCGTGGCTCGCGCTCGGCGGCACCCTCGTGCGGATCTCGACGTTCACGCGCTTCCCGGGTCTCGCGGCCTTCCCGGTTCTCGCGGCCTTCACGGGTCTCGCGGCCTTGACGGTTCTCACGGCCTTGCCGGTTCTCGCGGCCCTCGCGTGGCTCACGCGGCGCTTTCTGGCCCTCGCGGGCGCCTTCCTGGCGCTCGTCACGACGGCCATTCGAACCGGCCTGGGTGCCGCGCGCCGACGACGCTCCGCGTGCACCCTCGCCGCGCGCTTCGGAGCGGCCGTCGCGCCCGCCGTGGGCGTCGCGTCCGTCCCGCTGGCCGCTGCGTCGCTCGTCACCGCGACGCGCATCGCGACCGTCGTCCCGTCGCTCGCCGCTGCGATGGGTGTCACCGCCGCGCCCGCGATCGTCGCCGCGGCGACCGTCGCGCCGGGCCTCACGGCTCGGTCCGGTGCGCTCGGCGGTGGCCGGCTTGGTCGGCGACGACGCTGCCGCTTGCGGCTTGGTGCGGAACCAGCCCAGCACCTTGCCGAACCAGGAGGCGCCTCCGGTTTCGGCGACCTGGGGCGCCGGTGCGGCGGGTGCCGGCGCCGGCAGCGGTGCCGGCTGTGCCGGCGTGATGCCCTTGACGAGCGCCTCCTGGCGCGGTGCGGCAGCGTCGTCCTTCGCCTGTCGTGCCGGGTCGTCCTTCTCCGGCTCCTTGACGAGTTCGAACGACGGCGGCAGCGGTTCGGCATGATTGAGATCGTCGTGCCGCAGTCTTTCGATGGTGTAGTTCGGCGTCTCGAGATGACGGTTCGGCACCAGCAGCACGTTGACCTTGAAGCGCGCCTCGATCGACATCACGTCGGTGCGCTTCTCGTTCAGGAGGAAGGTGGCGACGTCGACCGGAACCTGCGCCACGACCTGCGCGGTGTTGTCCTTCATCGACTCTTCCTGGATGATCCGCAGGATGTGCAGCGCGGTGGATTCGGTGCCGCGGATGTGGCCGATGCCATGGCAGCGTGGGCACGGCGCGTGCGCGGCTTCGGTGAGCGCGGGGCGCAATCGCTGGCGCGACAATTCCATCAAGCCGAAGCGCGAGATCTTGCCGAGTTGCACGCGGGCGCGATCGTATCGCAGCGCGTCGCGCAGGCGGTTCTCCACTTCACGCTGGTTCTTGGCGCTCTCCATGTCGATGAAATCGATCACGATGAGGCCACCCAGGTCGCGAAGGCGAAGCTGCCGCGCGACTTCGTCGGCCGCCTCGAGGTTGGTGTTGAACGCCGTGGTCTCGATGTCGCCACCCTTGGTGGCGCGTGCCGAGTTGACGTCGACGGAGACCAATGCCTCGGTGTGGTCGATGACGATCGCTCCGCCGGACGGCAGCGGAACCTGGCGCGCGTACGCCGTCTCGATCTGGTGCTCGATCTGGAAGCGCGAGAAGAGCGGGACGTCGTCCTTGTAGAGCTTGACGCGGTTGACGTTGGCGGGCATCACGTGGCCCATGAACTGCTGGGCCTGCTCGAAGATCGCTTCGGTGTCGATCAGCAGCTCGCCGATGTCGGGATGGAAGTAGTCGCGGATCGCGCGGATGACGAGGCTCGACTCCTGGTAGATGAGATACGCCCCGGGTTGCATCTTCGAGGCGTCCTCGACCGCGCGCCAGAGCTGCATCAGGTAATTCAAGTCCCACTGCAGTTCCTCGGTCGAGCGGCCGATGCCGGCGGTGCGCGCGATGACGCTCATCCCTTGCGGAACGTCGAGCCCGGCGATGGCATCGCGCAGTTCGTTGCGCTCCTCGCCCTCCACGCGGCGCGACACGCCGCCGCCACGCGGATTGTTCGGCATCAGGACGAGGTAGCGTCCGGCGAGCGAGATGTAGGTGGTGAGTGCGGCGCCCTTGTTGCCGCGTTCGTCCTTGTCGACCTGGACGATGAGTTCCTGGCCTTCCTTGAGCTGGTCCTGGAGGCGGCCCTTGCCTTCGCCGCCGCGGTCGCGGACGTACTCCTGCGCGATTTCCTTGAATGGCAGGAAGCCGTGGCGATCGGTGCCGTAGTCGACGAAGCAGGCTTCGAGCGAGGGTTCGACGCGCGTGATGACGGCCTTGTAGATGTTGCTCTTGCGTTGTTCCTTGTTGGCGGATTCGATGTCGAGGTCGACGAGGCGTTGCCCGTCGACGATCGCCACGCGCAGCTCCTCGGCTTGCGTGGCATTGAACAGCATGCGTTTCATGTACGTTCCCAAAGGCGCAGGCGCCCTGATGGGAGCGACGGTCGAAGCAGACGGCGCACCCGCACGGGGCACGCCGAAGACGCGATCAGGCGGCGGCCGCGGGCAACGACGAGGCGGCGAGGCGATCTCGCCGACGGGAGGCGTCCCCGCGCCGTCGCGCGAGCGCGTCAGGTAGCGGGGAGGGGTGGTGCGAGGCGATACAGGCTCGCGTGGCTCTCGTCATGCTCGTTTGTTGTGCGTGCGAAGCGGTAAGACGGCTTCCAGACGCCTTCGAGTCGCGCGGTCCGCCGAGGCGAACGGGACGACGACGACGGTGGAAGTGGAAATTCTCGCTTTGGGGCGCCGCGCAATGCGCCGCTTCGAACCGGCCGCTGCCGGGTGCGGAGACTGCGCTCATCCTTTACCATCGCCACTTTTGCGGGACCATCCCGCCCGGCGGGCGACCACAAGCCGGCTTCGTTCCCGCGCCCGAGACGGCGGACGGACGGTGACACAGCAGGTCACGGTCGCGTCCTCGGGTTCGTGCGCGGAACCGCACCGACCGCTCCTGCGGCGCCGATCCGTCGGGGAGGCCCGCCGGGT
>JADZAQ010000237.1 GCA_020852555.1 Burkholderiales bacterium | reverse complement strand
TCGCGGGTCTGCGCGCGACGTACGAGTCGCTCGCCCGCACCGGCGAGATCGCGCACTTCGATTTCTTCGTGCTGTCGGATACGAGCGACCCCGACCACCGCGTCGCCGAGCTCGCCGCGTGGAACGACCTGTGCGGCAGCGTCGACGGCTTCGGACGCGTCTTCTATCGCTGGCGGCGCCATCGCATCAAGCGCAAGAGCGGCAACATCGCCGATTTCTGCCGCCGCTGGGGACGCCGCTACCGCTACACGGTGATCCTCGACGCCGACAGCGTGATGAGCGGCGCCTGCCTCACCACGCTGGTGCGCCTCGCCGAGGCCAATCCCGACGCCGGGATCATCCAGACCGCGCCGCGCGCCACCGGCCGCGAAACGATGTACGCGCGTATGCAGCAGTTCGCCACCCGCAGGTACGGTCCGCTCTTCACCGCCGGCCTGCACTACTGGCAGCTCGGCGAATCGCACTACTGGGGCCACAACGCGATCATCCGCATCGCGCCGTTCATGCGCTACTGCCAGCTCGAGCGCCTGCCCGGCAAGGGTGCACTCTCCGGCGAGATCCTCTCGCACGACTTCGTCGAAGCGGCGCTCATGCGTCGCGCCGGCTGGCGGGTATGGATCTGCTACGACCTGCCCGGCAGCTACGAGGAGATGCCCCCCAACCTCCTCGACGAACTGAAGCGCGACCGCCGTTGGTGCCAGGGCAACCTCATGAACGCGCGGCTCATGCTCACCCGCGGCCTGCATCCCGCGCATCGCGTGGTGTTCATGACGGGGGTGATGGCGTATCTGTCGGCGCCGCTGTGGTTCGCCTTCCTCGCGCTGTCGACGCTCCAGGTCGCCTTGCACGCGCTCGTGCCGCCGCAGTACTTCACCGCACCGTACCAGCTCTTTCCGCTGTGGCCCGAATGGCGCCCGGAGTGGGCCCTGAGCCTCGTCACCGGGACGGCGGCGCTCCTCTTCGCACCCAAGCTCCTCTCCATCCTGCTCGTACGCGGCGCGCAGTGCGGCGGCTACGGCGGGCGCAGCGCGCTCGTCGCGAGCGTGCTCCTGGAGATCGTCGTCTCGGCGCTGCTGGCCCCGATCCGCATGCTCTTTCACACCAAGTTCGTGGTGATGGCGCTCCTGGGCTGGGCGGTGCAATGGAAGTCGCCGCCGCGCGCGGATTCGCAGACCGGGTGGGGGGAGGCCGTGCGCCGCCACGGCGTGCATACCGTGCTCGGCTGCGCCTGGGCGGCGGGCATCTACCTCCTCGATCCCGGTTTCCTGTGGTGGATGGCGCCGGTCGTGCTGGCACTCGTCGCCTCGATTCCGCTGTCGGTGCTCACCAGCCGCACCTCGCTCGGGCTGCGCCTGCGTCGGCGTGGCCTCTTCCTCATTCCGGAAGAGGCGGCGCCACCGCCGGAGATCGCCGATACCGCCCGCTACGCGCGGGAAGCCCCCACACCGCCGGGATTTACCGACGCCGTGCGCGATCCCGATCTCAATGCGCTCGTCGCCGGCATGGGGGATGCGCGGCCGGCGCTGCCCGCCGGCGAGCGGGAGCTGCGCGATCGCCTGGTCGAGCGCGCGGGCCACGGCGGCGCCGCCACACTATCGCCCGCCGAGCGCGCCAAGCTCCTGTCGGATCCGCTCGCCATGGCGGCGCTGCACCGGCTGCTCGGATCGCCGGCCGGATCGTCGTCGCCCGCACCCGGCTCGTGAACGCACGCCCTGCGCGTCAACGCGCGCGGTCGATCATCGCGAGCTTCGCCGCGTAGAGGTCGTGCTCCGGCTGCGTCGTGCTGTTGGTGACCGCGAGGGCGAGGTGTGCGCGCGCACTCGCACCGTCGCCCAGACGCAGATACGCCATGGCGAGCCAGGAATGCACCTCCGGATCGTCGGGCGCCCGGGTCAATTCCAGCAGCAGCCAGTCGCGGGCACCGCGCGCATCGCCCGCCTGCAATGCCGCGATCCCGCGCCGCAAGTGCGCGAAGGGTGGATCAGGCTCGATCTGCGCCAGTGCCACGGCAACGGCGCGTGCCTCCGTGAGCTTCCCCGCGGCCTCGAGCACCGTGACGAGATTGGCCAGCACCTGCGGATTGCGCGGCTCGCGCGCGAGCACGAACCGAAGCACCGCCTCCGCGCGATCGAGGTCGCCGTGCCGGCGATAGACCGCGCCGAGCGTGTTGTACGCGACGAGGAAGTCGTCCGCCTGCACGATGGCCTCGCGCGCCCACCAGTACGCGTCGTCGACCCGGCCGGCGGCGAGCGCCTCCACCGCCCGGTTGTTCATGTACATCGCGACGATCACCCCTTCGTCGAGCGGATACGAGCGCATGCGCAGGAGGTCGACCGCGGGGAGGAAATCGACCGTCATCGCCTCGCTCTCGAAGGCCTTCTTGCCGACGCGGTAGCCGAAGCCGCCTTCGTCGGTGCGCCGCCGGCCCATCGTCAGGTTGACGTGGCCGATCGCGAGGTAGAGGTCGCCGCTGCGCGCCCAGACGTCGTCGACCAGCACCTTCTGATACGTGACCGGCAGGTCGAGCGCCTTGGCGAAGGCCGCGGTCATGATGACGAGCGACAGGCAATTGCCGGAGCGCGCCGCAAACGCCTCGGCCGCATTGCGCGTGACCGCCGTATCGTAGTCGAGCTTGAGCGCGCCCTGCGTGTAGAGCGCGTCGAGGAGTGCCAACTGCCGGCCGCGCTTGCCGACGCGCGGCTCGATCTCACCTTCGAGATACGCGCGCATCGGCGGCGACAGCGCGAAAACGTCGGCTGCATCGATGCGCACCGCTGGCGGCGCGAAGCGGGCATCGGCGAAGTACTGCGTATCGAGCGGCGTGCCGGGCTCGCGTGGCGCACTCGCGCACGCGGCGAGGGCCACACCGGCGATGATCGCGATGGCGTACCGCACGATACTCACCTCATCCCTCCCGCTGGTGCATGGCCGATTGTAGGCCCGGCGACCGCGCGCCGCACTACCGGCACCGCGATGATTCTCGGTGACGCGGCTCGCCGTGCCGGCGAAGATACGGAGGGTCGAATCAGGGCGCCGCCGCACGCGGCACGGCGAACGTCGCCTGGAAGCCGCGCGTTCGTCCCGGGATTGGCGACACCAGCGCAAGATTTCCGCCGGTGCCGGCAGCAATCGCGCTGACGATGGCCAGACCGAGGCCCGAGCCGTCACGGCGCGCCAGGCCGCGTTCGAACGGCTGGCCCAGACGCGCAAGGGTCTCGGGTGCGACGGCGAGTC
>JADZAQ010000236.1 GCA_020852555.1 Burkholderiales bacterium | reverse complement strand
TCCAACTGAGCTACGGGCGCGAGTCGTCGATTATAGCAGCATCGGATTTTTTTCCGCCACCTCCCGCACGCTCCGAATCCCCCGCGGGGGGCGGCGGGCCGGCGGGGTGGGCACCTGGCGGCGCGCCCACGGGTGCGGCGGTCCGGCGGCGGCGCCACAGCACCACCGCCCGCCACGCCCAGGACAGCCCCGCCCAAGTGGCGAGGAACGCGATGGGCCAGGCGACCACGCGCGGGAACCATGCCGCGACCACCGCCACCGCCGCCATCAATGCGGCGACGACCGAGAGCAGCCCCGCCTCGGCGGGGCCGAGGGTGCGGCGGTTGGTGAGCGCGGCGCCGAGCGCGCTCCCCACGCTCACCGCACCGGCGGCGGCGCGCCCCGCACTCCCCGACATCGCGCGCTTGGGACCGCCCGCCTCGACGCCGTCGCTCTTGCGCACCCGATTGCGCGGAGTCAGGACGATCTCCGTGGCGCGCTGGAGATCGCGCTCGTACTGCTCGGCCATGGTCGCTGCAAATGCCTCGTTCTCGATCGCCACGTCGAGCTCGTAGTTGGAGATCCAGCTCACGAGGTTGAGATTGGTCGAGCCCACGCGTGACCAGCGGTGGTCGGCGACGGCGGTCTTGGCGTGCAGCATGGTCCCATCCCACTCGAACACGCGCACGCCGGCCTCGAGGAGGCCGCGGTATCCCGAACGCGATAGCGGTGAGATGGCCGGGATGTCGCTCGCGCCGGGGACGAGCAGACGGACGTCGACGCCATCGCGCGCCGCCGCGCGCAGCGCCTGCGTGTACGCGGCGGTGCCGACGAAATACGCATCGGTGAGCCACAGGTACTCGCGGGCGAGCGAGGCGACGAGGAGATCGGTGCGGTACGTTCCCGCCGATCCCGGCGTACCGGCGATCACGCGCACCCGTGTGTCGCCGACAGGCTCGAACGGAGCCGGGTCGAGCACGAGTTCGTCGCCACCGCAGGCCGCCCACACCTGCGCGAAGGCGGCCTCGAGGTCGGCCACTGCTTCGCCACGCACCTCGATGCCGGTGTCGCGCCACGGCTCCAGGCGCTTGCGCGGGTTGCCCTCCCATGTGGCACTCACGCACAGGCCGCTCACGAAGCCGCGCACGCCGTCGATCACGATCGACTTGCGGTGGTCACGGGTGAGCCAGGCGAGCGGACTCGCGAAGCTCGGCGGATTGAAGGCGCGAATCTCGGCTCCTGCGGCGCGCAGCGCCGACCAGGCGCCACGGCGCTTGGTCGAGCCCAACCAGTCGTAAGCGACCAGCACGCGCACGCCCTCCTTCGCCTTGGCGGCGAGCGCGTCGATGAAGGCATGGCCGAGGCTATCGTCGGCGATGATGTAGCTCTCGAAGAGGATGTAGCGCCGGGCGCCGGCGATCGCTTCGAGCCAGACGGGGAAGTTGCCGGCCGCATCGATCAGCATCCGCACCTCGTTGCGCCCGGTGAGCGGCGCGCCGGCCGCGCGCTCGAACGCGTGGCCGACGTGATCCGTCACCCGGTGCCCCCAGGCGGCATCCCCGAGGTAGGCAGCGTCGAGCGGTCGGACGATCGGGGCCATTGGCGGATTATCCCGAAGTCACGGCATGGGCAGAAGCTGGCCTGATTTATGCATTTGGCATATGCTCGGGCGGCGGCGGAGGTGACGGCACGGTGATCGCACCGGCGCTGCCGCCGGATGCGCGCGGCGCGTTCGCCGTGATACCCCGAGCCAGACAACCGGGAGGTCGGTTTCATGCAGCGAACGATCCTGGCTCACGCTGGAGCCCTGGGCAGCACGCGGATTCGCGTCGGCCTCCTGGCGACCCTCCTGATTCTCGCCGCCGGGGCGCCGCCGGTCCGCGCACACGACGGCGCGGCCCGTCCACCGCGCGACGCCGCGCCGTCGAACGCAAGTGTCGCGGAATACGCAGGCGTGGTCGAGACGCTGACCGTCATCGACCGCACCACCGGCCGCACGTACCGCTATCCGCAGCTCCTGCTCGACGATGGACGTCGCGTGCGGCTCGTCGGCGTGGCGACCCCCGTCGACGGCACTTCCGTGACCGCCACCGGATCGCTGCAACAGCACCGCCTGCAGGCGCAGAGCGTGCGCGTGAGCGGCGCGACGAACGCGGCAGCACGGCGCACCGACGGCAGGCGCCGCTCGCTCGAAGGCACCCTGTGGGTCTTTCACGTCGACTATCCGGACGGCACCGACGATTACGGCTACACGCTGCGCGCCGCGACGGGGGAGCAAAACGTCATCGATCTCGGTCGGCCTCCCGACGCCATCGACAACGGCGCAGCCGCGATCGTGTCGGGCGCCACCGATGCACGCGGCTACATCGTCGTCGACACCATCGAGATCACGGCGGCGCCGCCGATCCCCGCCCCCGCGTTTGCAAAGAGCGACGTGCTGGCGGCGACCACCCAAGGCTACACCGTGTTCCCGTTGAAGTATCCGACGAACACCGCGTCGCCGTGGACGTACAACGCCGACCCGGCGACCTGGTCGATCCCGACCATCACCAGTTCGGTATTCGGCAATGGCACGAGCAGCGCTGCCGATTATTACAAGGAGGTCTCGTACGGCGCGCAGCTCCTCTCCGGGGTGGTCGCCAATGCGTCGGGCGCCTGGCTGCAGGCGACGCAGGCCCGTCCCACGGGGTGCACCACGACTGCCGAGCTCAACGCCGTACTCGATTCGATCGAGAGCAACGGCCAGGCCGCGGCGACCGCCGCCGGTTTCAACCCCAACGCCAACAGCGGCCAGCTCTACGTGATCGATGCGCTGCCGTGCAGCTGGCTCGGCCTGGGCTACATCGGCTATCCGTTCGCGTACGCCAAGGGCACCGCGACGCTGCTGGTCGTCGGTCACGAGATTGGCCACAACTTCGGCCTCTATCACGCGGGGAGTCTCAACTGCGGGTCGGATGTCGTGGCTAGCTCGGGCTGCACCGTGGCCGAGTACGGCGACCCGTTCGACGTCATGGGCAACAAGCGTGCGATGCACTTCAACGCGGCGCAGAAGAACCGACTGGGCTACTTCGGCGCGGGGGGTGTGGCGGCGCACACGAGCGGCACCGCAACCTACACGCTCTACCCCATCGAGCTGGCAGGAAAGTCCCGCTACGCCGTGCAAGTCGCCCCGTCCGGGACGACGCGCACGTACTGGATCGAATTCCGCCAGCCGATCGGCTTCGACTCCGCATTGTCGAGCATTCCCAACCTCGGCGCACAGGTGCGCCTCGCGTATCCATTCGAGAACCAGTGCGGCGGCTGCGACAGCATGTCCGACGACACGCAGTTCCTCGACATGACGCGCGCTACACCCTCTTCCTTCGACGATGGGGCGCTGCTCAACGGCGCGAGCTTCACCGATACGCTCAACAACATCACGATCAGCGTGATCGCGGCGAGCTCGGCCTCGATCGACGTCCAGGTCAGCACCGGCGGCACGACCCCGATCCCGCCGGCCAACACCACCACCACGCTCGCGAGTTCGGCCAATCCGAGCGTCGTCGGCCAGGCGGTGACGCTCACCGCGACGGTCAACGGCAGCGCGCCGACCGGAACGGTGAGCTTCCGCGACGGCGGAGCGACGCTGACGACCTGCGGCGCGGTCACCGTCACCGGAGCCGGCAACGCGCGCAGCGCGACCTGCACCACGACTGCGCTCACCGTCGGCAATCATTCGCTGACGGCCCAATACGGCGGCGATGGCGCGAACATAGGCTCGACGAGCGCCGCGTACACGCAGGCGATCAACGCTCCCAGCAGCCCCATTGCCACCGCGGTCACGCTGACCTCGTCGAGCAACCCGGCGCCCGCCACCGGCGCGATCACCTTGACGGCAAGCGTCGACGCCGCATCACCGGTGCCGGGTGGTACCGTCACGTTCAACGCCAACGGCAACCCGATCGCTGGCTGCGCCGGCGTCGCCGTCCGGACCGGCGCGACGACGGCTAGCGCCCAGTGCACCACGCAGCTTGCCGGCGGCGCCTTCACGGTGCTCGCCCGCTACAACGGCAGCGGGCAGCACCAGGCGTCGTCGAGCCTGCCGTTCGCGCAGGTGAAATCGCTCCCCGGCATCGGCAACACGATCCAGTTTGCCGCCGCCGATTACGCGGTGAACGAGAACGCCGGCAGCGTGACCGTCACCGTCTCACGCATCGGTGACGTCACCGCACCTGCGGTGGCGATGTACGCGACTGCCCACGGCACCACCACGGGCGGCGAATTCCAAGCAACGAGCGGCACCCTCACCTGGGCGGCGCAGGACGCGACCCCGCGGACCATCACGATTCCCATCCTCGACGATATCGGTCCCGAGCCGGACAAGACGTTCACCGTCGCGCTCACCGGCATCAGCGGTGCGGCGCCGGGAGCGATCACGACCACGGTCGTGACGATCATCGACGACGATGCGGCTGTCACGGCGATGCCGGCGACCGCCACGATTACCACGAACCCTTACGGCCCGCTCCACGTCACCGGCGCACAGTTGCTCGGAACGACGATCACCAACCCGACGCGCAGCGTCGATATCGAACTCGGCACGACGCCGGGGGCCGCCGGCTCGGTCGCCCGCATCGACCTCTCCGGATTGGCGGTGGGTCCCGGCAATACGTTGCGGATTCGCTCCGGCGCGCCGGGTCAGACGGTGCTGCTCGTCAATGCGGGGAGCGACGCCGCCTCGATCGCGGGCTCGATCGTCGCCGTGCAAGGCAATGGCGCGCCACCGCCGGCCCTCATCGTGAAGAGCTCGCCGGGAATGACGCTCGCCGCGAGCGGCCGGATCGAGGCCCCCTCGGGACTCACGATCGACACGCTCGGCGCGGAGGTGACGATCGGCACGCCGCTCGTCAATCAGGGGGTTCTCCACGGCGGCCCGACGCTCGCGCTCAAGGCCGCGAAGGTAACCGGTGGCGGACTCTTCCGCGGCAACGCGATGACGTTAGTGACGTTCGGCAACCTCCACAACCCGGTCAATGGCGCGCATTACCTCGCCAATGGCTTGCAACTCCATCCGGCGAGCGGCACGACGGTGACGGTGGCGATCGCCGGCTACGGTGCGTCGGCGCAGGTCTACAACCTCATGATCAACGGCAACGGGGTGGTCTCGATGCCATCGTCGTGGCCGGCCGGCTCGGCGCTGCCACCGAACAATCGCCCGGTGCTGCCCAACGCGGTCCGCCCCGCGGGCACGCCGGACCCGGGTTACGGTGGCGGGCAGATCATCATCCAGGCCGCCGGGACGCTCAAGCTCGACGGCGGCGCGAGCCGCGACTTCGCATTCCCCGGTGGCTTCGTGTTGCGTGCCGGTACCGCGATCGACATCAACGGCACGCTGCTCGTCAATGGCTGGACCACGAGCGGCACCGTCTACCAGGGAACCTTCCTCGAAGCACCGAGCATCGTCGACCGGTCCGGAAGCGCGACCCTCGACGTGTTCACCAACGACCTCAACTGGACCAATTTCAGCGTGCGGCCCACGGTTCCGGTGCAAACGGCCACGCTGCGCCGCCAAGGAGACGGTACGGCGCGCTACGGCGGCGCCAATGCGCTCGCGCCGCACCTCAATTTCTACGGCCTCGTCACCGAGGCCGGCGCCGCGGGCAAGTGCTACGTATGCCTCGTCAATACGACGGTGATGGACCTCACGGCGCCACCGTTCTCGCTGGTGCCGGCGCTCCTCGCCGACAGGCACGGCACGCCCCAATCGGCCGGCCTCAGCGTGCCGGTGCAGGCCGGCGCGGGATGGTGACGCGTAGCGGCGGAGGCGGAGGAGGTGGCGGCGGCTTGTACCACTCGTGAAACTGGAGGACGAGGCGCACGAACTCCCGTGTTTCCGGAAACGGCGGCACCTGGCTGCCGTAGTGTTCCACGCTCGCTTCACCGGCGTTGTACGCCGCGAGCGCGAGCACGGTATCACCGGCGAACCGCTCGAGGAGGTCCTTGAGGTAACGGGTGCCGATGCGGATGTTGACCGCTGGATCGAGGAGCTTTTGTTCGACGCTGCCGCGTGCATCACCGGTCACGCCGTAGCGCTCCGCCGTCTCGGGAATGACCTGCATGAGCCCGATGGCACCGCGCTGCGATACCGCCCGCACCTCGTATGCCGATTCCACCGCCACCACCGCCTTCACGAGTGCCGCGTCGACCCCGTACGCCGCCGCGTGCCGGGCGATGAGCGGCTCGAATCTCCGCACGTTGGGATGCGTCTCGACGCGGCGGAAGATCGGCGTCGCCGCGAATGCGGGGTCGAGCGACGGGGCGGCACGGGCGGCGGCATCCGCCGCCAGCTCGCCTTCAGACTTGCCCCGGAAAAAAAGCTGGTAGCGCTCATCGAGCTTCTCGGTGGCCACGTGCGCCTTGCCATCGGCGTCGATGTACCCCCAGACCGCTGCCTGCACCGATGCGGCGCCACTCGCGCCCAGGAAGGCGATCGCGATGACCGTACGGCATCGTCTCCCAGGTGCCCCGATCGGCCACCGCGCGCGCGACGGCGCAGCGGCACCGGATCTTGGACTTCGCATGTGCGCAAGCATCCCCGACCGACCCCGGGGCCGGTCAGTGCGCGCCGAGATATCGTTCGAGCGCGCGCAGCCGCTCGCCCATCGTCGCGAGCGCACCGCCGGTGTGATCCTCGACACTCCGCGATCCCACCCCCAATTCCTCGACGAGGATGTCGTGCAGATCGCGAGCGTGGCGCACCACCGTGGCGAGCGGCGCGCCGAGCTCGCCCTCGTCGACGAGGCCCTGCGCCTCGCGCACCGCGGCCTGCATCGCACTCGACAGCTGCGCGAGATAGGCGGGATCGGGCATCGGGTCAATCTCCTCGTGCACCGCCGGTGGCCGAAACGGGCATTGTAGGGCGACGTGGATGGCTCCCCGCCCGCGGATCCGACAAGTGTAGGCGCTCGGCGGACGAGCGCGTCGTGCCCGGCCGGCACGACCGCGCATCGGGGGCAGCCGCCCGGTGCGCCTTCTCGTCCACCGCGTTCCATGGTATGAAATCGGCATCGTCGGCGGCACGCGCCACCCGACGGCGTGCATCGATCCCGGGGGGCCACCATGCTCGCAAGAATCCTGACCTTGACAGCGGTCGTGCTGGCCGGCGTCACCGCCGCCGCATGGGGGCAGCCGCAGTGCTGCGTCAGCAACGGCGGCCCGAGCGGGGCCTGCGCGCCGACGGGGCAGATCATGTGCATGGATGGCACGGTGAGCGCGTGCATGTGTGGCTCCGGCATGTCGCCGCCGCCGAGTCTGGGGCAACTCGCGATGCCGTCGACGGTCAACCTCGGTGCGATCACCATCGGCACCACGAGTCTGGCCGTCGCCGCGCGGATCACCAACGTCGGCGCGTTGCCGGTCACCGTCAGCGGCGTGGCGAGCGACGCACCGCTCGAGATCATTGTCGTCGGTCACACCTGCGGCGTGATACCCGGAGGGGGTTCGTGCACCGTGGACCTCGCCTTCCAGCCCCGCGTCGAAGGTGCGCGCCGCGCGCCGGTGCGCGTGACGAGCAACGGCTTAGGCAGCCCCCAATCGTTCGTGGTCACGGCGACGGCGGTCGCACCGTCGACGTCCGCCGCCCCCCCGGGTTCGGATGCCCCGCGCCTCACCGTCGTCGAGTACGCACACGCGGCCTGGGACCACTACTTCGTCACCGTGCTGACGGGGGAGATCGCCAAGCTCGACGACGGCACGTTTGCCGGTTGGCGGCGCACCGGTCTCGCCTTCAAGGTGTACCCGAACGGCCTGCCGGGAACCGTCTCGATGTGCCGTTTCTTCAGCACCACCTTCGCGCCAAGGAGCTCGCACTTCTACACGCCCGATGCGGCCGAATGCGCGAAGGTACGCAACAATCCCGACTGGTCGTTCGAAGGCGACGTCTTTGGCGTGGTCCTGCCGTCGGCGGCCGGGCTGTGTCCGACGGGGCTCCTTCCGCTCTATCGCCTCTACAACAACGGTCGCGGCGGCGCACCGAACCACCGCTATACCCTGGACACGGGAGTGCGGGCAATCATGGTCGCCTTTGGCTGGATCCCCGAAGGCGCCGGGCCGTTGGGCGTCAGCGCCTGCACACCAGCGTGACCGGAAGGGTGCGCCGCGCCAGCCGTCGGACCGTCAGAACCACGTGGTGATCGCATCGACCACGCGATAGCCGTCGTCGACCAGCGGCATGAAGCGCCACTTGTCGAAGGTCGTGCACGGGTGCGCGATGGTGCAGCCGAGCATGTCACCCACGGCGAGCTCGCCCGACGGGATCGACAGGAAGGCGTGCTGATCGTTGAGCGCGGTGATGGTCCACGTGATGGGTGCGTCGCGCGGCGCCCGATCGATGCCGGGGCGAAACACGTAGCGCGGAAACGGCAGGTGGAGATCGTGCGAGACGTCGCGCTTGCCCATGGTGAGGATGGCGACCCCCGGCTCCGGCAGCGACTGCACATAACTCCACACTTCCAGTGCGTCGCGCAGCCCTTCGCCGAGTGTCGCGAGCGCCGGTGTTCGCTCGCGCATGCGCGTCGCCGCCTTCGCGTAGCCACCCGAATCGTGCGTGAGGTAACAGCCGCTGCGCAGCACCACCCGGACCATCCGGCCGGCGAGCGCGCGCGGCAATGCGGTCACGAGATCGAAGTACGCGGACCCGCCGGCGCTCAATAGTACTTCGTCGCGGCCGAAGAGACCCTCGCGCTGGCAGTCCTGCGCCACCTCGCCCATGAAGGCGACGAAGGCGCCGATGCGCCGCTCGGTGTCGAGCGCATCGGCGCCGCGGATGGCGCCCTCGAAGCCTTCGACCCCGGCGAGGCGCACCCACGGGGCGGATACGGCGACGTGGCGGGCGAGGGTCAGCGCCGGCTCGATCGTCCGGCAGCCGGTGCGCGCACCGGGCGCGCCGCATTCGAGCAGGACATCGACCGGACGCGCCATTCCGCGGGCCCGCGCCGCCGCGACGAGCCGATCGACGCCGACGATCGAGTCGACGAGGCAGAAGAACTCGAAGGCCGGATCGCGCTCGATCTCGTCGAGGACATAGGCGATCGCCTGCCGCCCGACAAGCTGGTTGGCGAGCAGCACGCGACCCACACCCATCTCGCGGCACACGCGTAGTTGCTGCGCGGTGGCGACGGTGATGCCCCAGGCGCCCGCGGCAAGTTGGCGGGCGTAGAGCTCGGGACTCATCGACGTCTTGCCGTGCGGCGCGATCGACGCCCCGGTCAGGCGCAAGAACCCCTGCATCCAGAGCGTGTTGTGCTCGAGCGCCGAAGTCTTGAGGAGCGCGAGCGGCAGCGGCAAATCCTCGGCCAACACGTTCCAACCGGCGCCTGCGATCTCGGCGCGCGTAATGGCGCCTAGCCCGGCGGGAAGCCCCTTGGTCCGGCCATCCAGACAGGCCGCCGCAGGGCAATGTGCGCGATCGACCGTCATCGTGACACCGCCGCCGGCGGTAGCGAGCGCGCTACAGCGTGCCGGCGTGATCGCGCAGGCAACGCAGCGACCGCTGCGGCGTGAACGAAGCGACCGTGCAACCCGGCGCGACGATCCAGTGCGTGCGCCCCGCCTGAGTGAGGGCATCGTCGATCTCGGCACGCAGCTCGGGCAGCGGCCGTTCCTGGATGCGCGTCTCGTCGATCCCGCCCATCAGGCATTTGCCGAACTGCGCGCGGAGCTGCGCGAGCGACGGATTTCCTTTCAGGCGATCGGAGAGACTCACCACCTCGCACGGATAGTCCCGCACGCGATCGAGGTCGAGTCCGACGCCGTGGATGTGCAGGATGCGCACCGTTCCCGTCGCGGCCGCCAGGAGGCGCACGTCGAACGGCCGCTGGAACTCCCGGGCGACGGCGTCGCCGACGCCGCGCGGAAATCCCTCGCGGATCGCGGTGTTGATCGAAAGGAAGAAGCCGTCGGCGCCGGCATCGCGCGCCGCCGCGACGTAGTCGCACAGCGTGTCGCACACGGTGTCGATCATGTCGAGCGCCGCCTGCCGATGCTGCGGGATGTGCACGCCTTCGGAGAACCCGACGTTGCGCACGACCTGCTGGTACGGATCGAACAGTGTGTCGATGATGGGTACGTCAGGGCCGAGCTCGCGGCGGAGCTTCCGGATCGCCGTGAGTTGGCGCGCGAACGCCGGTTCGTCGAGCGAGAGCCGGCGAAAGCGACGCATCCCCTCGGCGTTGTCGAGACGCTCCAGTCCGGTCGGGATCGGATAGCGATAGTCGTTCATGAGCTTCACCACGTCCCAGTCGTATTCGCGCTGGAACTTGAGATGGAGCTCGGCGGTGTCCTCGCCCGACAGATGGTCGGAGAGGAAATGCACCCAGCAGGTGACCGGCGGACGGTCGAGCGGGCGACCCTCCACCGCGGCAAGGAAGCGTTCGCGGCGGTTCATTCGGGCTGGATCCCTGCACTCTTGACGATCTCGCCGATCTTCGCGCGCTCGTCGGCGATGAGTTTCGCGTACGCCTCCGGTGAGGCCGAAGGCGTGACCTGCATCCCTTGCTTCGCGAATGCCGCCTGCAACTCCGGATTGGCGAGCGCCTTGACCATCTCGGCGTGCAGCCGGTCGATGATCGGCTTCGGCGTTCCCGCGGGTGCGGCGATACCGATCGTGGTGGCGAACTGGAATCCGGGCAGGCCTTGCTCGGCGATGGTGGGCACGTCGGGCAGGATGGCAAGGCGCTGCGTCCCGGTGGTGCCGAGGGCGCGCAGCTTGCCGGCCTGGATGTGCGCGAGCGGCGTCTGCACGAGGTCGATCATCATCTCGATGCGGCCGCCCAGGAGGTCGTTGAGCGCGGCCGAGGCACCCTTGTACGGCACGTGGACGATGTCGATGCCGGCGCGCGACTTGAAGAGTTCACCGGCGAGGTGCAGCGTATTGCCCACGCCCGCCGAGCCGTAGTGCACCTTGCCCGGATTCGCCTTCGCGTAGGCGATCAGCTCCTGCACGTTCTTCGCCGGCACCTCGGGATTGACCACGAGCACCAGCGGCGAAGCGATCGCCGCCGAGATGGGGATGAAATCCTTGATCGGATCGTACGGCAGCTTCTTGTACAGCCATGGATTGGACGAATGCGTCGTCATCCCGATGAGCGCCAGCGTATAGCCGTCCGGCGCGCTGTGCGCGACGATCTCGGTGCCGGGGATGCCCGCGACGCCAGGCTTGTTCTCGACGGTGACCGACTGGCCAAGTCCTTCGCTCATGCGCTGCGCGACCTGGCGCGCCACGAAGTCGGACGACCCGCCGGCCGTGTACGGCACGACGAGACGAATCGGTTTGGTCGGGTACGCCTGTGCCGCAACCGTTGTTGGCGCCAGCGCCGCGACACCCATGGTCGCCACCACGCCAAGCACGCTCAACTGACGAACGAATGACATCGCCTGCTCCTCCTCGCTGAAAAGTTGCCCGCCGGACTCTAGCACACCGCCCATGGACGCAAGGCGCGCCCGCTACCGCGCCGTTGACGCCGGCGTCGCGTGCTCCGCCGCACGCGCGGCCTCGTGGATGAGGATCGCGGCCGCGAGATCGGCGGCAGCGTGGCCTGAGAATGCGAACAGCGTGCAGGCACTCTCGAGCCGGGGGACGGCCCGACCGGCCGCGATGTCGGCGAGATCCGCCGCGAAGGGGCCCGCGCTGATGAGCTGCCCCTCGCGTCCCGCCTCGGCTGCCTGCTCGCGCTCGTCGGTGACGAGGCGCGTCCCGGCTCGCCATCCGCTGCGCAGCCAGCTACGACCGAGGTCGACGGCGGCGACGAAGGCGCCGGCATCGAGCCAAGCCGGATCGAGGAAGGGCCGCTGCAGCCCGTTGGGCACCGTGGTGACGACGAGGTCCTGTCCGGCCACCGCATCACGCGCCTCGCGGCTCGCGTGCGCGTCCACACCCGCCACCCGCAGTTCATCGACGAAGGCGCGTGCCGACTCGATCCGTCGCCCGAACACCGTCGCCGCGCGCAACCCGGGAAACACGTCGCGCAGCGCCGCGAAATGGCTGCGCGCCTGCACGCCGCAACCGATGAAGCCGATGCGCACGCTCGCGGGGCGCGCGTAGTGCGCGGCCGCCACCGCGCTCATCGCCGCGGTGCGCGCGGCGGTGAGCGCATCGGCCGCCACGAGCGCGAGCGGCCGGCCGGTGCGCCAGTCGTTGAGCAGCAGCACCGAATTGACCGTCGGGCCGCCTGCCGTGCGCTCCGCCGGTACGACGTTCACCCACTTGCACGCGCTGTAGCCGCGCTCGAGATCGACCGCCGGCAGCGCCAGGATAAGCTCGCCGGGCGAAGGACGCAGGTGCGACTTCGGGGCCACGCGCACTCCCCCGGCCGCGAACCTCGCGTAGATCGTGGCGATCGCGTCGCGCCAGGCCCGCGGCGTGAGCGCCAGCGCCCGCACGTCGTCCTCGGTGAACTGCCTCACGACCGGCCGCCCTCACCGGCTGTCGTCGCCCCCGGCATCGACAAGCGCTTCACGCCCGCGACGAAACGCGACAAGGTCTGCGACAGCACCCCCCGGGGAATCATCGCCTCGATAAGCTGGAAGCGTCCGCGCTGCGCGTGCGCATCGGCGAGCGCCGCCGCGAGCTCGCGCCGGGTGCGCACGCGCACCCCGTCGCCGCCGAGCGCTGCCGCCGCGTCGGCGAACCGCCACTCGCCCAGATCGTTGAACCGCGACTCCGGCTGGAACGTGTGCAACATTTCCCAGCTCGCGTTGTTGAAGACGACGACGATCGGATCCCAGCCGTAGCGCGCGCAGTTGCCGAGCTCCCAGCCGGTCATCTGGAACGCGCCGTCGCCGACCAGCACCAGCGGCCGCTGACCGGTCGCCGCCTGCACGCCCAATCCCGCCGGCACTCCGAAGCCCATCGTCGCGTAGTACCCGGGCGCCACCAGCGCGGTGTGCTCGATGTCCATCGCGGTGAAGAGGCAGTCGCCGATGTCGCAAGCGATCGGCAGCTTGCCGTGCGCCGCCATGAGGTCGTTGATCGCGATGGCGATGTCGCTCGGGGCGATCGGCGCATCGTCGGTGACGAGGCCGCGTGGAAATGCGGCGCGGCGGATATCGAAGCGGCGCGCCGTCGCCGGCACGCGCGCGAGCAGGCGCTCGACCAGCGCCGCGAGCGGAATGTCGGGGTAGACGTGATAGCCCATCGTCACCTGGCCGTCGAGCGCACGGATCGTGCGGCGCAGGTCGATCTTGCGTTCGGAGACCGCGAAGTTGGTGTCGCAGACGATCTCGCCCAGGAGCAGCAAACCGTCGGAGGTTTCGACGAGCCGCGAGATCTCCGGTTCGCCGGCCACTCCCATGTAGGTCCCGACGAGCGGTGCATCGGCGTCGGCGAGCAGGCCGCGCCCCATGAAGCTCGTGACCACGGGCAACCCGAGCCGGCGCGAGAGCTCGGCGACTTTTGCTTCGAGATCGTAGCGGCGCACCTCGATGCCCGCCATCAGCACCGGCGCCCGAGCGTTCGCGAGCCGCGCGAGCAATTCATCGACGCACGCCGCGAGGGCGTCCTCGTCGACCGGCATAGGCGGCTCGGACTGCACGGCCGCGCAGGGTACGCCCACCATGTCGCGCGGCAGTTCGATGTACACCGGCTGCGAATGCCGCAGCGCGGACGCGAGCACGCGGGCGATCGCTGCCGGTGCCGTCGCCACATCGTCGAGCCGAGCGCGATCGCAGGTGATCTCGGCGTAGATTTCGTACTGCGAGTCGAGCGACTTGGCCTGGTGGTGCAGCAGGAGTCCCGAGCGCGCCTCGCCTTTTCCGGGGCCGCCGGAGAGAACCACGACCGGTGACTTCTCCGCGTACGCCGCGGCAACCGCGTTGACCAGGTTGAGCGCTCCGGCGCCCCAGGTCACGGCGGCGACACCCAGCCCTCCCTGCACGCGCGCCGCCGCGTCGGCGGCAAACCCGACCGCCGGCTCGTGCGATAGCGTGTGCAGCGGCAGAATCGCCGATTCTTCGATGATCCGAAAATACGGCAAGGCGAAGTCGCCCGGAATGCCGAAGATCCGGTGCGCACCGTGCGCCTTCAGCGCGTGGAGCAGCGATTCGGTGAGGTTCATGGATGGCCTCACGACCCGGGCAACGAACGGAACTGGCGCCCGGTGCGGTGAGTGGCAGGTCGTCGACACAAGGATACCCAAGCCACCGTCGGTGCGACAATGCTGACTGCAGCACGGCGCGAGCGTACACCCTGTCGCCCGCGATGCCCTGAGCGCATCGGGGTCGCCGCTCACCTTCGCATGCCGCCACCGCAGCACGACGACAACGATCAGCCGCCTTCGGTTCGTCGCGGCGTCGTCTTCGCCATCGTCGGCCTCGCGCTCATGATGATGTCGATCGATTCGACGATCGTCGCGACGGCGCTGCACGCGTTGCAGCACGAGTTGGATACGACCATCAACTGGGCCGGCTGGACGATCACCGCGTACTCGTTCGGCTTCGTGGTGATGCTGCCGCTCACCGGGCGCCTGAGTGAGCATTACGGCCGCCGCCGCGTCTTCCTGGGCTCGGTGATCGCCTTCACCACCGCCTCACTGCTGTGTGGACTCGTCGACGACATCGACCTTCTCATCGCGTTGCGCGTCCTGCAGGCGGCCGGTGGCGCCGGCTTCACGCCGTCGGCGACCGGCCTCATCGTCGATCACTTCGGCAAGGAACGCGATCGTGCGGTGAGTCTCTTCGGCAGCATCTTCCCGGTCGGCGCGATGATCGGCCCCATCTTCGGCGGTCTGTTCGTGACGTACTGGTCGTGGCGCGGCATCTTCCTCGTCAACGTCCCGATCGGTGCGCTGGTCGTGGTGCTGGCGCTTCGCTACATCCCGCGCGACCGCGTCGTTGTGCCCACCCCTACGATCAAACCGGATCTCCCCGGCCTGGCGCTCCTCGGTACCGGCCTCCTCGCCGGAATGCTCGCCATCACCTACCTCGGGGAAGCGGGAACCAAGGTGGCGTCGCCGACGTTCCTCGTCCTGCTGGCGGTCACCGTTGCCGCGCTGGGCCTGTTCTTTCGTCACATCGGTCGCACCGCAAATCCGTTCATCGCTCCGCGCCTCGTCTATGGGCGGGGCTTCGGCGCGGTCAACGTCGTCAATGCGATCTTCTCCGGCATCCCGTTCGGAGTCGTCGCACTCATTCCGCTGTACGCGACCAATCGCTATGGCATCGCTGCCCTCGGCTCGGGCACGCTGCTCGTCGCCCAGGGCGTGGCGGCGATCACGCTGTCGGCGGTCGCCGCGTTCTTCATCCGGCGCACCGGCTACCGCACCCCGCTGTACGCCGGGAGCCTGGTGATCGCAATCGGCGTGATCCTGCTCGCGATCGGCCCGGTCGTCGGCATTCGGCCGTATACGTGGCTCGCCGGCGCCGCATTCCTCGTTGGCGCCGGCAGCGGCATGCTCAATCCCGCGTCGCGCAACGCCGGGCTCCAACTCGCTCCCGAGCACGCCTCGACGCTCGCGGCGCTGCGCTCGATGTCGATGCAGATCGGCTCGATCGCCACCATCGCCATCGCCACCGCGATCCTCACCGGCGCGGGCGACCCCGGCGTGACGCAGGCGTGGATCTACGCTGCCGTGGTCCTGTTCCTGGCCATGGCATCACCACTCATCGCGCGCGTCCCCGAGCATCGCGGCGCGTGGTGAGGCGATTGCCGGGTCAAGGCATGACGAGGCCGCCATTCACGCTCAGTGTCTGCCCGGTGACGTAGCCGCTCAGGCCGCTCGTGGCGAGAAAGAGGAAGGCACCGACGCACTCGTCGGGTCGGCCGCCGCGACCCAGCGGCGTCGCCGCGACGTACGCGTCGCGGTCGGCGGCGGTGCTGAAGCGATCGTGTATCTCGGTCTCGATGTAGCCGGGAGCGATGCAGTTGACGCGGATGCCCTGTGCGCCGAGTTCCTTGGCGAGCGCTCGCGTCAGGCTCTCGACGCCCGCTTTCGCGGCCGCGTACGCGGCGATCCCGCGGCCACCGCCACTGCGTGCGGCGATCGAGGTGGTGTTGATGATTGCCGGATTGCGCGCCTCGCGCAGCGCGGGGATCGCGGCCCGGATCATCTCCATCACCGCGACGAGGTTCACCCGCAGCACCTCGTCGATCATCACCTCGGGGAGTGTCTCGAACGCCGCCCGGGGACCCGGCGCACCGGCGTTGGCAATCAGCACGTCGAGCCCGCCCAGCCGATCGATGGCCGCGTGCACGAGATCACGCCCGGACTGCGGCACCTGCAGCGGCGCACCGAAGGCGAACGCGATACCGCCGCGGGCGCGCAGGCGCGCCACCAGGGCGTCGGCGGCCTCGCGTGCCTGGCCGTAGTGCACGCCGACGTGCGCACCACACTGCGCAAACGCGGTGGCGACGGCGGCACCGATGCCGCGGCTCGCGCCGCTGACGAGCACCCGCCGCCCGGCGAGCTCCGCGAACGGCCGCGTCCAGTCGATCGTCGCTGCGCGGTCTGCCATGGCGGCAATCGTACGCCTCGCGGGCGCAGCCCGGAGCGCAACGCGAAACGCCGCCGCTACCAGCGTGCGCCGAACGCCTGCCGCAGCTCGTCGATCTGGCCGGCGTCGAGCGGCACGACGCCGCCGCGGGCGAAGTGCCACAGCCGCGCGGTCTCCTCGAGTTCCTCGAGCACTGCCATGGCCGACGCCGGCGTGTCGTGCCAGACGTTGGGCCCGAGACGCGCGAGCATCACCGCGCGAATCGGGATGCCGGCGGCTGCGTAACGCCCGATCGCCGCGACAACGTCATGCACGGCTGCCGGTGCACCGGGGCGTGCGTAGGGAATCACCGGGACGTGGCCCACCTTCATGACGAAATACGGCGTGATCGGTGCGACGAGCTCGGCACCCTGCCCGGTGAGCGAGAGCGCCACGCAATGCGCGCTGTGCGTGTGAATGACGCACGACGTCCGTGGGTCGGCCGCCGACGCGGCCGCGTAGATCGCCGCGTGCAACGCGATCGTCTTGCTCGGCGTGTCGCCACCGAGGTGGCGCTGCGCGGCGTCGAGCCGGGCGAGCCGCGCGGGATCGAGGAAGCCCAGGCACGCCTCGGTGGGCGTGATGAGGAAGCCGCCGTCGTCCAGCCGGACGCTGATGTTGCCCGCGGTCGCGTGCACGTAGCCGCGCTCGAAGAGGCTGCGCCCGACGCGGCAGATCTCCTCGCGTGCGCGCGCTTCGTTCACGAGAGCATCCGGAAGGCCTTGGCGAAGAAGTCGTCGGCACCGAAATTGCCCGACTTCAACGCAAGATGCACGTACACCCCGCCCTCGCCCCCCGTTCGGGCGTAGCACCACGGCACGCCGGGGTCGAT
Organism: Burkholderiales bacterium; assembly: GCA_020852555.1. Classification (GTDB taxonomy): domain Bacteria; phylum Pseudomonadota; class Gammaproteobacteria; order Burkholderiales; family Casimicrobiaceae; genus VBCG01. Next base: position 11,310 of record JADZAQ010000236.1, on the reverse strand, counting down.
CTGCGGCCCGATCTGCAATTGCGTGACACCCAGTGCCTGGACGCACGCGCCGGCGGTCTCGCCGCCGGCGACGACGAGCTGGCGCACGCCACGCGCGACGACCCCCTGCGCGATGCGCGCGAGCGCGCCCTCGATCAGCGTGCCGGCCGCCGCGACGCCAAGTTGCGCCTGGGCGCGCGCGACGCTGTCCGGCTCGGCGGTCGAGTAAACGAGCGCCGGTTCCGATCCTGTCTGCCGGTCGTACCAAGCGAGCGCGGCGTCGACTACCCGCTCGCCCTTGGCAATCGCGAACGGATCGATCCGGAACGCCGCGCCGCCAGCCTGCACGAACGCCTGCACTTGCCGGCCGGTGGCCCGCGAGCAGCTCCCGGCGACGATCGCGCGGCGCCCCGACGCGGCCGGCAGTGCACTTGCCGCGGGCGAAGGCGCGAGGCCGAAGTTCGCGGGCAGGCCGATCGCGATGCCAGAGCCGCCGGTGACGAGCGGCAACCCGGCCAGTGCGGGACCGAGCCGGAGCAGATCCTCGTTGTCGATCGCATCGACGATCGCGACGCGGATCCCCGCGGCCTGCAGCGCGGCGAAGCGCGCGCGAATGGCCTCGGGGCCCTGGGCGACGACGCGATAGTCGACGAGGCCCACCTGCCCTCGCGATTGCGCCTGCAGCACGCGCACGAGGTCGGGGTCGCGCATCGGGGTGAGCGGATGGTTCTGCATCCCGCTTTCGCTGAGCAGGCGATCGCCCACGAACAGGTGCCCGTGGAAGACCGTGCGCCCGTTGTCGGGGAATGCGGGCGTCGCGATCGTGAACCGCCCACCGGGGTGGTCGTGTAATGCATCGAGCAGCGCCTCGGTCACCGGCCCGATGTTGCCGGCGGGTGTGCTGTCGAACGTCGAGCAGTACTTGAAGTAGATCTGCCGCGCACCATGGCGGCGCAGCCACGTCAGCGCCGCCAGCGACTGCGCAACGGCTTCCGACGCGGGAATCGTGCGCGACTTCAGCGCGATGACGACGGCGTCGACCTCCGCGGTCGGCGTTTCCGCTGGAACGCCGATCGTCTGCACCACGCGCATCCCGGCGCGAACGAGGTTGTTGGCGAGGTCGGTCGCGCCGGTGAAGTCGTCGGCAATGCAACCGAGGTGCAAGCGCGTCATGACATCAGGCGGGCGAGACGTGTGATGCGGCACGTAGCACGTCGCCGTTCTCGTGCCTGGGCGTGATCGCCGCGCGCAACGGCCACAGCAGCGCGAGCTCGTGCGCGGCCTCACGCACCAGCGGAGCGAATTCGGCGACGCGCCGCTCGTCGATGCGGGCACTGGGGCCGGCGATGCTGACCGTACCCAGCACGGGCCCTCGCTCGTGCGCGCGGATCGCGGCGGCGACCGCCGTCACCCCGAACTCCGCTTCGTTCACCGCCAACCCGTAGCCGCGACGTACCGTCGCCTTCAACTCGCTCAGGAAGGCCTCGATCGTCTTGACGGCGTTCGGACCCCACTGCCCCATCGGATGCAGTCCGCCATTCTCCATGAGGATCGGCATCGCATCCTCCGCGGAGAGTGTCGCCAGCCATGCCTTGCCGCTCGCCGTGGCAAAGAGCGGAACGGTATTCGACGACAGCGTCGGCTGGTACATCAAGCCCCCGGAGGCGCCCTGCGCGTGCGCGACCCACACCAGCGCATGGCCGTCGATGACCGCGAGCCGGACGAATTCGCGCGATGCCTGCGCCATCCGGTCGAGGATGGGCTGGCACAGGTCCGGGATGCCAGTCGCCACGTAGAACCGCTGCCCGAGAATCGCGAGCCGCATCGAGAGGCGATAGAAGCCGGTCTCGGGCTCCTGCGCAGCCCAGCCGATGTCGACCAGCGTAGCGAGCAGGCGGTGCGCGCCGCTCTTCGGAAGCGCGAGACGTTCGGCGATCTCACCGAGCGGCATGGCGCGTGCGCCGTCGGCGAGGAGCTCGATGATCGCGAGGCAACGCTCGGCGGGAAGGTGGCCCATGACGGATCGTCCCGGTTCGTCTCAGCGCGAGACACCCGCCGACGGCGGTGGCGCCTTGCCGAGGAAAAAATCGAGGAGCGCGTCGACCTGGCCCGCGTGCAGGTCGCCGCCGGTCACGTGGCCGTGGCCCTTCTCGACGGCGAGGCGGATGATCGGCGTCGGCGCCTTGGCCGTCACGACGTCGCCGATCACCGCGGCGGGATCGAGCGGGCCGAGGTCGCCGGGCAACCCGTCGGTCGCGCGCATGCCGACGGGTGAGGCATTCACCACCAGCGACGATCCTGGCGGCACCCGATCCACCACGTCGAAGCGTTGCATGGGATAGAGCCGGCGCAGCCGGTCGACCAGCGTCGCCGCCTTTGCCGCATGCGGTTCGATGATGCCGATGGAGGCGACGCCGGCTTCGGCCAATGCGTGCGCGATCGCGCTGCCGGCGCCGCCGGCGCCGAAGAGCGCCACGCGCCGATCGCGCACACCGTACCCCTTGCGCTCCGCGGCGCGCACGAAGCCCAGGCCGTCGAACATGTCGCCCAACCACGCGCCGCTCGCGTCACGACGCAGCGCGTTGATGGCGTCGACCGCGCGCGCCATCGACCCCACGTGCTGCGCGTACGGCAGCGCACGTGCCTTGAACGGAACCGTAACCAACAGGCCATCGAGGTTGCCGATCGAAAGAAGCGACGGGAAGACCGCGTCGAACCGTGCCGCCGGGATGTGCACGGGGAGGAACACCGCGTCGATCCCGGCCGCAACGAAGCGATCGGTGAATACCTCGGGCGAGCGCACCTGTTCGACCGGATCGCCGACGATGGCGTAGAGGCGCGTGGTGCCGGTGATCTTCACGGTCGCGTCGCGGGTTCGAGAGGCGGTAGCTGCCCGGGCTCAGTGCCGCGCACCGGCCCGCTCGTCGAGTCCGTGGAGAACCCCCAGGCGCTCGAAGTGGCGGTGGATGCGGTCGACGTAGGCGGCGAACTCGGGCACCTCGCCCAGGACGATCGGGCGCGGCCGCGGCAGCTCGACCACGATCTCCTCGACGATCTCGCCCGGACTCGGGCTCATGACGAGGATCCGGTCCGACAAACCGACCGCCTCCTCCACGCTGTGCGTGATGAAGAGGACCGTCGGTCGCCGGCGCAGCCACAACTGCTCGAGGTCGGTGCGCACCTGCAGCCGGGTCAAGGCGTCAAGGGCCCCGAACGGTTCGTCCATGAGGATGAGCGGCGGCTCGTGCACCAGCGTGCGGATAAGCGACACCCGCTGGCGCATGCCCCCCGAGAGCTGCCGCGGATACTTCCCCATGGCGTGCTGGAGCCGCAGCTGCGCGAAGAGCTCCCTCGCCCGCTCCTCGATCTCGCGCTTGGGCAGCTTGCGGATGTCGGCGTGCAGCGTGACGTTGTCGAGCGCGGTGCGAAAATCGAGGAGCAGGTGATCCTGGAAGGCGATGCCGACGTCGGTCACGGGCTTGGTGACGAGCCTGCCCGCGATCTCGATCTCGCCGCGGCTGCGCGCGAGGAGCCCCGCCACCATCAGCATGAGCGTGCTCTTGCCGCAGCCCGAGGGCCCCACCACCGATACGAACTCACCCGCCTCGATCGCGAGCGAAACATCGGCGAGCGCCATGAACGGCTGGTCGCCATCCTCGCCGAAGATCTTCGCCACCTTGCGAATCGCGATGGGGACGCCGCACCTCAGGCCGGTGTTGGCATCTGCACTCACGGATCGTCCTCCGGACGGGTGACTCGGGTTCGCGAGCGACGATCGTCGCGCAATCGCCACCCTACAGCGGACACGCGCGCATCTGCGCCGCCGGCGGCAGGAAGTCGTGCGTGTAGTACGTCTTCGGATCCTGGCCGGCGGGCACGAGCTTCACTTCGGCGAGCAGGTCCTGCGACTTCGCCCACAGCGCGTCCTCGCTCTTGCCGAAGAACTTGGCGCCGCCGCTGCAGAAGAGCGGCCGGATCACCGCGAGTTCCGCGGCGGCGACCTTCTCGTTCACCTCGGGGAATACCTTCTTCAGATCCTTGATGGCCTGGTCGGGATGATCGATCGCGAAACTCCAGCCCTTGAGACTCGCCGCGACGAACTTCTTCAGCACGTCGGGATGGTTCTTGATGAAATCGTTGCTTGCGAAGACCGACGTGCTCACCGTCGGCACGCCGTAGTCCGCGAAGCGCCAGACGTCGAGCTGGGCGCCCTGCGCCTCGGCCTGGATCTGGTAGGCGTCGATCGAGCCCAGGACGGCGTCGACCTGGCCCTGCAGCATCGCCGGCACCAGCGAGGGCACCGGCATCTCGATCATCGTCACCTCCGAAGCCTTGAGGTTGTTCGCGTTGAGGAGGAGCGGGAGCATCGTCGTCTGCGAAGTACCGGAGGGAACACCGAGCTTCTTTCCCGCGAGGTCCTTGATCGACTTGATGCCCGTCTTCTTCAGCGCCATGACCGCGCTCGGATTCGACTGGTAGACCGTCGAGACGACCTTCATCGGCGCGCCCTTGGCGATGAGCTGCATGACCGCGACGGCATCGGCGTAGGCGAGTTGCGCGCGGCCGTTGGCGACGAGCTGCGCCGTGGTTCCCGAGCCGTTGCCCTGGACGATCGTCACGTCGAGCCCCGCATCCTTGTAGTAGCCCTGCACCAGTGCCGAGGCGAAGCCCGCGTTGTAACCCCCGGCCATCCAGTTGAGCTGGAACGTGACCGGTGTGTTCGCGGCCTGCGCGCCGCCCGCTGCGGCAAGACCCAGCAACAGCGTACCGATGTAGAGCGACCTCTTCACAGCGTGCATGCGACCTCCTTCAGGGTGGATACGAGGGTCCGGCGACCCGATGCCTTGGATCCGGATGCGATCCGTCACTTGTACTTCGCGCGCTCCCAGGGCGTGATCGCCCACTCGCAGAACTCGACGATGTAGTTGATCGCGATGCCGATGCCGGTCAGCACCACGAGCACCGCGAAGACCAATTCGATGTCCATCGAGCTCGTCCCGCGCAGGAGCACGTACCCCAGCCCCCGGTTGGCGCCGACGAATTCGGCGACGATCGCCGCGGTCGCGGCGATCGTCGCCGACGTCTTGATCCCCGAGAAGATCACCGGGAGCGCCGCCGGAAAACGCAGGTAGCGAAACGTGTCCCACCACGACGCGCCCATCGACCGCGTGAGGTATAGCAGACGGTCGTCGAGGATCAGAAAGCCGCTGATGCTCGCGATCAGCAGCGGGAAGAACGTCATCAGGATGGTGAGGAGGACCTTCGATTCGATGCCGAAGCCGAGCCAGACGAGGAAGAGCGGCGCCACCGCGATCTTCGGCACGAGCTGCATGAGCATGATCGGCGGATAGACGACCTGCTTGGCGAGCGCCGACAGTGCGATCAGCAGTCCCAACGGAATCGCGGCGACGATCGTGAGGCCGAGGCCGAGGACGATCTCGAGCAGCGTGATCTGGCCGTGCATCCACAGCATCGGCGCGTCGCTCACGATGCGCGAGAAGACCGCACCCGGCCCCGGCAGCAGGTACGCCGGTATCCTGAACAGCACCACCGCGCCCCACCACAGCCCGACCATCGCGACGAAGGTCAGCGGCGGCAGCAGGTTCCACCCGATGCGCCGGACGAGCCTCGCGGTCTTCGAGCGGCCGGGTTTGGCCGTGGTCGACGAGCGGACCCCGGCGCGTGCCGCCGGCCACGGCGCATCACGCGCGATCGCTCCTGCTCCTTCCGTCGATGGGCCTGTCGCCGCCAACGGTGATCCGCTCCTCGGGTAACCATGAACTCGGGACGCCGATACGGGCCGGCGCCAGGCAGGTCGACCGGCGTGGACCCCATCTCAGGGGGCCGCACCCGCCACTTGGAATGGCATTCTATCTTAAAATTGGCGTGTCGATCTGGAGCGCATGCCACAGCCGCGAAGACTCTGCCGAGCAGGCGCGACCTCACCCCATCATCGCGACGGCACCAAGGTGGGGGAATTTGGGGTGGCCATCAGTGGGAGAGTTTGGGTGGCCGCCGGGGTCCGAGCCCTCGCGTTGAATTTGTCACGTCGTGAACGATCGATTACAATTCGATCGTGTTCAAAGTCGTTCTCACCGAGCCCTTCGAACGATGGCTCGATGGTCTGCGCGACGCACCGACCAGGCGTCGGCTGGTCTTGCGGCTTCGCAGGGCGAGCCTTGGGCAGCTTGGTGACGTCAAGCCGGTCGCCAAGGGGGTCTACGAGATGCGCGAGTTCTTCGGGCCCGGGTGGCGCATGTACTACGCGCATCGCGGTGACGTCCTCATCCTGATGCTCGGTGGCGGAACGAAGGGAACACAAGCACGGGATATCGAGAAGGCCATTGCACTGGCCGAGAAGATCGAGGAGCAGTGAGATGACCAGGAAGATCAAGCTGTCCGAGTTGGCCGAGTTCGATCCGTCCAAGTACCTGGACGACGACGAGGCGATCGCCGACTACATTCGTCTGGCCATCGAGGATGGGGATCCAGGGCTGCTCGCTGCAGCACTGGGGGATGTAGCTCGTGCGCGAGGGATGACGCAAGTGGCGCAGGCTGCTGGACTGACCCGCGAAGCGCTCTACAAGGCTCTCCGACCCGAAGCGCATCCTCGCTTCGACACCATCCAGAAGGTCTGCAATGCTCTTGGCGTCAAGCTGACCGCGATGCCGGCTTGATCGTTGAGGCCAAGCGCCTGGACTTGCAGTGGACGGGGGCATGAGATGGTCGTGCGCAGCCCATGACCGCCCAGGTTCGCGCTGCGGACAGCGCGAGCGAACCCAGGATTGAGAGACTTGGCGGAGACGGAGTCCTCCACATTTATCGTCAATTCAAAGTGTTAGGAGTGACGATTACCACACGCCGAAATGACATACCGAACAACATACGGCGTCCGTGACGTCAAACCATTGGCAGGCTTGTCTGCGACGGCCCTCGACGTCACGGGCGGCAGGCGACTCCGGTTACGCCACAGGTCGAACCGTCAGCTTGAGATGTAACGCTTCGAGGACCTTGACCACAGTCGCGAATTCCGGGTTACCGTCCGGCGACAGCGCGCGATAGAGCGCCTCACGCGTGATGCGCGCTCGGCGCGCCACGGCAGTCATGCCCCGGGCTCGGGCAATGTCGCCGATCGCGGCGGCGATCATCTTCGGGTCGTTGCCAGACTCATCGATCATCGCCTGCAGGTACTCGGCCATGTCGGCTTCGCTGTGCAGGTGCTCCGTGACGTCCCAGCGCGTCGTCTTGAGCTTCTTCGCCATGTTTCTGCTCCTATAGCAAGGCGGCCATCGCCTTCGCGGCCTTGATGTCGGCCGCCTGTGTGCGCTTGCCGCCACCTGCGAGCAGCACCACAACCTGCTCGCCGCGGCGCGTGAAGTACAAACGGTAGCCCGGGCCGTAGTCAACGCGCAATTCACTCACGCCGTCGCCCACCGATTTCCAGTCGCCAAGACTTCCTTGCTCGACGATGCGGATGCGCGCTGCGATGCGGAGCCGCGCCGTTCGATCTTTCAGCGCCCCGAACCACTCGATGAACAAGTCGGTCTGCTGAACGATGAACATGAATCATTGTAACCCATGGATTACATACGGATCAATCCCGGACACCGCTGTGTGCCTTTATCGTTTTGGGGGGACGTGGGCGCTCAAGAGCGAGAATCCCCCACGACACACCGACACGGGTCGGCCAACGTAAGGGAACGCATGGACACGGTACACACGACGCTTTCCCCGCCACGCGCGGCGCACCAATCCACTCCGGTCCGCAAAGCCGGGTACTCGGTCGCCGCCTTCGCGAAGGCCATCGACCTATCGAGGGAATGCATCTACGCTCTCTGGGCGCGGAGCCCCGGCACCGCACCGAGGTTCGTGCGGCTTGGCCGCCGACGCATCATCACGGAGCAGCCGACCGAATACCTCCGGCGTCTGGAGGCAGCCCAGCATGGTAATGAGACGGCGGCGTGATGGAGCCCCATGTCGGCGCCGACTGAATTTGCCGTTGGCTTTGGAGGCGAAGCGGCCGACCATTGCGCGAGGCGGTCTGAGCGCGCTCTCACCCCTGGTCGGCACCTTGACCACGGTCGACATCGACGCGCTGGCCCATCAGCTTTGCCATCAGATTGACCCCGACGGTGTCGTCGGCGTCCCACTGTGCGCCGTTTGGAACTACACCGACGAGCTTCCATTGCGCGCGGTTGCGAGCCAGTTGCGAGCCGCACTGCGACCAGCGTATCTCGGTCTAGCCGGCCTAGACTCCGAGGCAGCCGAGCGGCGACGGTGGGTCGACCACCGACACCATCAAGCAGTGTCACGGCGAGTGACAACATACCCCGCCGGGCGATGGGTTACGCGATGGGTTACTACTGGCGACACCCCGAGATTTGCCGTGGAGCGAGAGAAGATGGCGGAGACGGAGGGATTCGAACCCTCGATGCAGGTTTTAGCCCGCATGCTCCCTTAGCAGGGGAGTGCCTTCGACCACTCGGCCACGTCTCCGGATGGCCGCCGGGAGCCCGGCGGCGCGGAATCACGCATTATACCGGCGCGCCCCGCGCCGCGGGGCGACCGCGATCCGGCGACGACCTATACCGCGACGTCGTCCTTGTCGAGCTCGAACGCCTGGTGCAGCACGCGCACGGCGAGCTCGAGGTATTTCTCGTCGATCACGACCGAGATCTTGATCTCCGAGGTCGAGATCATCTTGATGTTGATGCCCTCGTCGGCGAGCGCCTTGAACATCTTCGAGGCGAGGCCGACGTGCGAGCGCATGCCGATGCCGACGACCGAGACCTTGCAGATCTTGTCGTCGCCGATGATCTCGCGGGCGCTGAAACCCTTGGTGCGCTCGGCGGCGAGGACGGCGAGTGCGCGCTGGTACTCGTTGCGGTGCACCGTGAACGAGAAATCGGTCTGCCCGGAGGCGCCGATGTTCTGCACGATCATGTCGACGTCGACGTTCGCCGCGGCGATCGGCCCGAGGATCGCGTGCGCGACCCCCGGCTTGTCGAGCACGCCCATGACGGAGATCTTCGCTTCGTCGCGGCTGAAAGCGATGCCGGAGATGATGGCCTGTTCCATGTTCTCGTCCTCCTCGAACGTGATGAGCGTACCCGGCGCGTTGGAGTCGGGAGCGTCGAACGACGACAGCACGCGCAGCTTCACCTTGTACTTGCCCGCGAACTCGACGGCGCGGATTTGCAGCACCTTCGAGCCGAGGCTCGCCATCTCCAGCATCTCCTCGACGGTGATGGTGTCGAGGCGTCGCGCCTCGGGGACGATGCGCGGGTCGGTGGTGTACACGCCGTCGACGTCGGTGTAGATCTGGCACTCGTCGGCGCTGAGCGCCGCGGCGAGCGCAACCGCCGACGTGTCCGAGCCGCCGCGCCCGAGGGTCGTGATGTTGCCCTCGGCGTCGACCCCCTGGAAGCCGGCGACGATCACGATCGCGCCATCGTCGAGGTCGCGACGCATGTTGCCTTCATCGATGTCGAGGATGCGCGCCTTGGTGTGCGCGCTGTCGGTGAGGATGCGCACCTGCCCGCCGGTGTAGCTCCGGGCCTTGAAGCCCATTTCGTGGAGGGCGATGGCGACCAGGCCGATCGTGACCTGCTCGCCGGTGGCGGCGATCACGTCGAGCTCGCGCGGCGACGGGTTGGCGGAGATCTCCCTGGCGAGCGCGAGCAGGCGGTTGGTCTCGCCGGACATCGCCGACAGGACGACGACGACCCGATGGCCCTGCCGATGATGGTGGGCGACGCGCTGCGCGACGTTCTTGATGCGCTCGGGTGAGCCCACCGAGGTGCCGCCGTATTTCTGGACGATGAGTGCCATGATGGAGGGACGCCGCGCCCGCCTTACGGCAGCGCGCGGAACGCGAGGGTGGCGTTGGTGCCGCCGAAACCGAACGAATTCGAGATGGCGCCGGCGATCCGCATCGGCCGCGCGACGTTCGGGACGAAGTCGAGGTCGCACGCCGGATCGACGTCGTGGAGATTGACCGTCGGCGGCGCGATTTGGTCGCGCAGCGCAAGCACGGTGAACACCGCCTCGATGCCCCCCGCCGCGCCCAGAAGGTGTCCGGTCATCGACTTGGTCGACGATACGGCGAGCCGCGAAGCGTGCGCGCCGAACGCGCGCTTGACGGCGATGCACTCCGCGATGTCACCGAGCGGCGTCGACGTGCCGTGTGCGTTGATGTAGTCGACCTCGGTCGGCTGCATCCCGGCGTTCTTCAGGGCGTTGAGCATGCTGCGGCAGGCGCCGTCGCCCGATTCCGGGGGGGCGGTGATGTGGTGCGCGTCGGCACTCATGCCGTAGCCGGTGAGCTCGCAGTAGACGCGCGCCCCGCGTGCCCGGGCGTGCTCCAGCTCTTCGAGGACGAGCACGCCGGCGCCTTCGCCCAACACGAAGCCGTCGCGGCCGACATCCCACGGCCGGCTCGCGGTCGTCGGATCGTCGTTGCGCGTGGACAGCGCGCGCGCGGCGCAGAAGCCGCCCACGCCGAGCGGCGACACGGTCGCCTCGGACCCGCCCGCCACCATGATGTCGGCGTCGCCGTACTCGATGAGTCGTGCGGCTTCGCCGATGCTGTGATTGGCGGTTGAGCAAGCGCTCACCGTGCCGAGGTTGGGACCCTGATAGCCGTAGTGGATCGACACCAGCCCGGAGATCATGTTGATGATCGAACCCGGCACAAAGAACGGGGAGATCTTGCGCACGCCACCCGCGAGAAAGTGGTTGTGCATCTCCTCGATCATCGGCAATCCGCCGATGCCCGAACCGATGCACACGCCGACGCGCTCCTTGTCGCCCGCATAGCCGTCGAGGCCGGCGTCGGTCACTGCCTCCATGGTAGCGACGAGCCCATAATGGATGAACGTGTCGTAGCGGCGCGCTTCCTTCCCCGACAGGTACCGGGTGACGTCGAAGTCCTTGACCTCACCGGCGATCTGCGACGGGAATGCCGTGACATCGAAGCGGGTGATCCGCGCGATGCCCGATCGGCCTTCGAGGACGGCCTGCCAGGATGGCGCCACGCCGATGCCGACGGGCGAAATCATGCCAAGACCGGTTACGACCACACGACGGCGGGACATGAGCGGTTCGAATGGGACCTGCAGGACTTCGGAGCGGGAACGTTCGCACGGCAGCCGCGGCGACCGCCGGCGGATGCCACGCCGGCGACGGAGGGTCCGGCGCCGGCGAGTGCTGCGGGGCTACTTCTTGAGGTGCGCGCCGACGTAATCGATCGCCTGCTGCACCGTGGTGATCTTCTCGGCTTCCTCGTCGGGGATCTCGGTCTCGAACTCCTCTTCGAGCGCCATCACGAGC
>JADZAQ010000235.1 GCA_020852555.1 Burkholderiales bacterium | reverse complement strand
TCTACGACAGCGGCGCCGGCCTCCTCGCGCACGCGCTGCACTCGCAGGTCGCCATGCACCGCGACTACGGCGGTGTGGTTCCCGAACTCGCCTCGCGCGATCACGTGCGGCGGGTGGTGCCGCTCATCCACGAGGTGCTGGCGAGCGCCGGTACGGCGTTGCGCGATCTGGACGGGATCGCGTACACGCAGGGCCCGGGACTCGCCGGGGCGCTCCTCGTCGGCGCCGGCGTCGCAACGGCGCTCGGCTACGCGCTCGGCATCCCGGTCGTCCCCGTCCACCATCTCGAAGGCCACCTCCTGTCGCCGCTGCTGGCGGCGCAGCCTCCGGCTTTTCCGTTCGTCGCCCTGCTGGTCTCGGGGGGGCACAGCCAGCTCTTCGACGTGACCGGGGTGGGCCAGTATCGCTTGCTCGGCGATACGCAGGACGATGCGGCCGGCGAGGCCTTCGACAAGACCGCGAAGCTCCTGGGACTTCCCTACCCCGGGGGTCCCGCCCTCGCCCGCCTCGCGACCTCCGGCATCGCCGGTGCGGTGCGCCTGCCGCGGCCCATGCTCGCGTCGGGCGATCTCGATTTCAGCTTTTCCGGGCTCAAGACCGCGGTGCTGACGCTCGCGCGGCGGGAAGCGGGTGGCGGCGCGACCGAGGACCTGCCGGTGGCGCGCAAGGCCGACATCGCCCGTGAGATCGAGAGCGCGATCGTCGACGTGCTGGCAAGCAAGGCGATCGCCGCGCTCGATCTGACCGGCCGCCGGCGGCTGGTGGTCGCGGGTGGCGTCGGCGCCAACGCTCGCCTGCGCGAGCGTCTGCGGGCGGACGCCGCCGCGCGCGGTGGCGAGGTCCATTTTCCGGAGCTCGTGTTCTGCACCGACAACGGCGCGATGATCGCGCTCGTCGGCGCCTTGCGGCTCGCCCACGACGGCACCCGCGATCCGGGCTTTGGCGTCCGGCCGCGCTGGCCACTCGCCGAGGTCACCGCCGGGAGCCTGTCGCCCGCCGCGTGATCGCGCCAGCGTTCTCAGCGGCCGATAACGGTCTCGGTGCCGCTGACCAGCCGCCGGATGTTGCTGCGGTGCCGCCAGAAGAGGAGTGCGCTGATGGCGACGAGCGCCCAGGCCAGCAGGGTATTGCCGAAGACATAGAACGCGCCGAGCGGGAGCAGCGTCGCCGCGGTGAGCGCGGCGAGCGACGAGATCTTGAACCCGAAGGCCATCACCGCCCAGACGACGAGCAGGGTGAGTCCCAACGGCCAGTCGAGCGCGAAGACGATGCCGGCGGCCGTCGACACGCCCTTGCCGCCGCGAAAGCCGTAGAAGACGGGGTAGAGGTGGCCCAGGAAGACGGCGACCGCGGCGGCCGGTACCGTCCACCCCGGGGCGCCGGCGTGCGTGGCGACGAATTCGGCGAGGACGACGCCGAGCCAGCCCTTGGCGGCGTCGCCGACGAGCGTCAGCAGCGCCGCTGTCTTGTTGCCGGTGCGCAGCACGTTCGTGGCACCGGGGCTGCCCGAGCCGTACTCGTGCGGGTCGGGCAGGCCGAAGGCGCGCGACACCACCATCGCAAACGACACCGAGCCCACGAGGTAGGCGCCGACGACGGTGAGCAGGCCAGTGAGCATCGCAGCGGGCGCGCGGCGGTGGCGCGTTAGAATCGCGAAGGCGATAGGGTAGCAGGCGAACGGCCGCCGGCCCGCCAACCCGCGCCACCGGCCATGGACAGCATCTTCATCCACGATCTACGCGTCGCGGCGCGCATCGGCGTGTACGAGTGGGAGACGCACCTGCCGCAGACGGTTCGGCTCGACCTCGTGATCGCGGTGCCGTCGCCGTTGCCGTTCCAGACCGGGCGCATCGCCGATGCGCTCGACTACGCGCAGGTGGTGGCGCGTCTCAAGGCGTTCGCCGCGCATTCACCGCCGCCGCTCCTCGAGCGTTTCGCGGAACGGATCGCCGAGCTCGTGCAGGGCGAATTCGGCGCGCCGTGGGTGCGGGTGCGCGCCGCCAAGCTGGGCGCGCTTCCCGACGTGCGCGAGATCGGCATCGAGATCGAGCGCGGAACCAGGCCGGGATGCTGATCGCCCAGCTCTCCGATCCGCACATCGGCGCTACCGCGGCGGGGAAGCCGCACGGCATGGCGCCACAGGAAACCCTCGCCCGCGGCGTGGCGGCGCTGCTCGCGCTGCACCGCCGTCCGGAGGTGGTCGTCGTGAGCGGCGACCTGGTCGAGACCGGAACTCCCGACGAGTACGCGCTGTTGCGCACGCTGCTCGCGCCGTTGCCGATGCCCGTCTATCTCATGACCGGCAATCACGACGAGCGCACGGCGCTGCGCGCGGCATTTCCCGAGCACGCCTACCTGGGGTCGCCGGGCAGCTTCGTGCAATACGGATTCGACGCCGGAGCGTGGCGCGTCCTGATGCTCGACTCGCTGGAGCCGGGGCGGGCGAGCGGTCACCTTTGCGCGACGCGCCTCGCCTGGCTCGCCGGCGAGCTCGACCGCGCCCGCGACCGGCCGGTGGTCGTCTTCGTGCACCATTGCCCGCTCGTCACCGGCGCTGCGCACATCGATCGCTCGCGCCTCCTCGACGGCGATGCGCTGGCCGCCGTGCTGCGCCGGCATCCGCGCGTCGAGCGCGTGCTCTGCGGGCACGTCCACCGCGCGATGCACGCCGCGTGGGCGGGTACCGTCGTCACCACCTGCCCCAGCGTCTTCTACCAGTTCGTCGTCGATCTGCGCGCCGCGGGCCGCTTCGCGCCCGCGGCCGAAGCGCCCGGTTACCAGCTCCATGATTTGCGCGGCGGTTGTCTGCTCAGCTATACAATAGGACTTGTCTGAAACGCGCGCGAACGTCGCGCGCATCGGTGTCGACACGACAGGAGGGTCCGGTCATGGTACGTGGGGTCCGCAGTCGCGGCGGGTGGTGGCTCGCTGCAATCATCGCCGGTGCGAGTCTCGTCTTGCCGGTGGCGCACGCCCAGGAGTGGCCGACGAAGCCGGTCCGGCTGGTGATCCCGTTCGCGCCCGGCGGCGCCACCGACATCATCGGCCGTCTCGTCGGGCAGAAACTCGGCGACCGTCTGGGCCAGCCCGTCGTCATCGACAACCGGCCGGGAGCGGCGACCACGATCGGCAACGCGGCGGTCGCCAAGGCGGTCCCCGATGGCTACACGCTGCTCTTCGCGCCCACGCCGTTCGTCATCACCCAGGCGCTGTATCCGAGCCTTCCCTACGATGCCGACAAGGAGTTCGCGCCGGTTTCGCTGCTCGCGGTCTCGCCGTTCATCCTGGTCGTCAACGCGGCGCTGCCCGTCAAGAACGTCGCCGAGTTGGTCGCCCTCGCCCGGGCGAAGCCCGGGACACTCACCTTCTGCTCGGCGGGCAGCGGGTCGGTCCCGCATCTGGCCGGCGAGCTCTTCAAGCTCAATGCCAAGATCGACATCGTCCACGTGCCGTACAAGGGCGGCGGCCCGGCGATCACCGATCTCATCGGCGGGCAGGTGAACATGATGTTCGCCACCCCGATCGAGGTGATGGCGCACGTGAACAGCGGCAAGCTGCGCGTGCTGGCGACGACGGCATCCAAGCGCCTGCCGTCGCTGCCCGACGTGCCGACGATGCAGGAGAGCGGCGTGCCGCAGTTCGACGTCTACGCATTCTTCGGCACGCTGGCGCCGGCGGGGACGCCGAAGCCCATCGTCGACCGCCTCGCGGGCGACCTCGCGCAGGTGATGAAGGATCCCGAGGTCTTGCAGCGGTTCGCGGAGCAGAGCGCGGAGCCGCGCGTCCTGGGGCCGGAGGCGTTCACGGCATTCCTGAAGAGCGAGCGCGCGAAGTGGGCCGATGTCGTGAAGCGCTCGGGTGCGAAAGTCGATTAGCCGCGGATTCGTGGCCGTCCGGTTGCGGCGTGGCTACGCTTCGACGTCGACCAGCGTCGGCCGCAGGACGCGCACCAGGTCCGCGGGATCGATCCCGACGAGATAACCGCGCCGGCCGCCGTTCACGTAGATGCGCGGCAGGTCGGCGATGGTCCGCTGCAGGTACACCGGCATGGTGCGCCGGGTGCCGAAGGGGCTCGTGCCGCCGACCTGGTAACCCGAGTGCCGGTCGGCGGTGGCCGGGTCGCAGGGGGCGATCGACTTGACGCCGAGCGCGCGGGCGAGGTTCTTGGTCGAGACCTCGCGATCGCCGTGCATGAGGACGACGAGCGGGCGCCGCGCATCGTCCTCCATCACCAGCGTCTTGATCACCGCATGCTCGTCGACGCCGAGCTCGCGCGCCGATACCGCGGTGCCGCCGCGCGCCTCGTAGGCGTACGGGTGGTGGGTGAAGGCGACCGCGTGCTCGCGCAGCACGCGCACCGCCTGCGTCACCGGGAATTTCTCCTTCACGTCGTCAGCCGCGCGGATGGTGCTGCGCGTGCAGCGTCTTCAGCCGCTCACGCGCGACGTGCGTGTAGATCGTCGTGGTGCCGATGTCGGCGTGGCCGAGCAGGAGCTGCACCACGCGCAGGTCCGCACCGTGATTAAGGAGGTGCGTCGCGAACGCGTGCCGCAGCACGTGCGGCGAGAGGGTCGCCGAGGGGATGCCGGCGCGCACGGCGTAGCGCTTGACGAGCGCCCAGAAGCCCTGCCGGGTGAGCGGCGCGCGTCGCGCGGTGAGGAAGAGGTGGTCGTCGGGGGCATGCGCGGCGAGCTCCGGGCGCGCCTCCCTGCGGTAGCGCTCGATCCACACCGCCGCTTCGTCGCCGAGCGGCACCAGGCGCTCCTTGCTGCCCTTGCCGATCACCCGCACCACGCCCGAGTCGAGCGACACCTGGGCGAGGCGCAGGCCGACGAGCTCGGAGACGCGCAGGCCGGTGGCGTAGAGCGTCTCGAGCATCGCGCGGTCGCGCAGTCCCAGCGTGGTGGCGGCATCGGGTGCGGTCAGCAGCGCCTCGACCTGCTTTTCGGACAGGAGCTTCGGCAGCGGGCGCGGCGCCCGCGGCGCGCGCACGCGCACCGTCGGGTCTTCCTGCACGGTATTGCCCTCGGCGTGCAGGCGATAGAAGCGCTTCACGGCCGAGAGGCGGCGAGCGACCGAGGATGCCTTGGCGCGATCGGCGAATTGCTGCGCGAGCCAGCCCTCGACGTCGCTGCGCGTCGCCGCGAGCAGGTCGCGCGGACCGAGCCAGGCCGCCCAGGCGGCGAGGTCGCGGCGATAGCTCGCGAGCGAACTCGCGGCGAGTCCGTCGCGCAGCCACAACTGGTCGCAGAAGGCGTCGATCAGCGCGTGGTGCGCTCGCGCGCCGGCCGGCACGCCGTTCGCGGCCACGTCACGCGCCGGGGCGCGAGCCCTCGTGCGCGAGGAGCCAGCGCTTGATGGCCAGCGGATCACCCTCGCCCGCGTTCATGAACCCGCCGAGCGAACCCTGGGCGCCGACGACGCGATGGCAGGGCACGATGAGCGCGATCGGGTTGGCGCCGCAGGCCTGGCCGACGGCGCGCGCGGCGCTATGGACCGTGTCGGCGACCTCGCCGTAGGTGCGCGACTCGCCGACGGGGATCTGCGCGAGCGCGTGCCATACCCGTTGCTGGAACGCGGTGCCGTGCGGCGCCAGCGGAACCGTGAAGCGGAAGTGGGGATCGGCGAGATAGTGCGCGATCTCGCGTGCCGCCTGCGCCGTGATCCGATCGGGCGGCGCCTTGGCGGACGCGGTCTTGGGCAGGAAGTTGACCTGCGTGAGGGCCCGACCGTCGCTCACCAGCTCCAGCACGCCAAAGGGCACGCGCAGCCGCGCAACGTACGCTTCCACAGGAGTCGCTTGCAAATTCACCGAGTCCTTATCATACGCGAGACGAGGGCCTGCCCGGCGGCACGCTTCTCGCCGGCGACCCCGATGCGCTTCCATATCGACCGTGGCGGTACCTTCACCGACCTCGTCGCGATCCGCGACGATGGCTCGCTCGTCACGCACAAGCTCCTCTCCGACAACCCGCGTCTCTACGACGATGCCGCGGTCCAGGGAATCCGCGACCTCCTCGGCCTCGCCGCGGACGCTCCGCTTCCGCCGGAGGCGATCACGGCGGTGAAGATGGGGACGACGGTGGCGACCAATGCCCTCCTCGAGCGCAAGGGCGAGCGTACGGTGCTCGTCGTCACCCGCGGGTTCGCCGATGCCCTGCGCATCGGCTACCAGCACCGGCCCAAGCTCTTCGTGCGTCGCATCGAGCTGCCCGCGCTCCTCCACGAGCGGGTGATCGAGGTCGACGAGCGCATCGGGGCCCGCGGCGAGGTCGTCCGCCCGATCGACCTCGCGGGGGCCGAAGCGGCACTGCGCGCGGCGCACGCCGCCGGGATTCGCGCGGCGGCGGTGGTGTTCATGCACGGCTATCGATTTCCGGCGCACGAGCGCGCGCTGGGCGAGCTCGCGCGTTCGATCGGCTTCGCGCAGGTGTCGCTCTCGCACGAGGTGAGCCCGCTCATGAAATTCGTGGCCCGCGGCGACACGACCGTCGTCGATGCCTATCTCTCGCCGATCCTGCGCCGCTACGTGGCCCGGATCGAGCGCGCGCTCGGCGGCGACGCGCGGCGCGTGAACCTGCAGTTCATGCAGTCGAGCGGCGGGCTCACCGATGCGCACCGCTTCCGCGGCAAGGACGCGATCGTCTCGGGTCCGGCCGGTGGGGTCGTGGGCGCCGTCGAGGTGGCGCGTCGCGCCGGCTTCGCGCGGGTCATCGGCTTCGACATGGGGGGCACTTCGACCGACGTGACGCACTGGGCGGGTCGATACGAGCGCGCCTTCGTCACCGAGGTGGCCGGCGTGCGCCTGCGCGCGCCGATGCTCGCCATCCACACGGTCGCTGCCGGTGGTGGGTCGATCTGCAGCTTCGACGGCGCGCGCTTTCGCGTCGGCCCCGAATCGGCCGGTGCGGTTCCCGGGCCCGCCGCGTACCGCTGCGGCGGACCGCTCACCGTCACCGACTGCAACGTGCTGATCGGCAAGATCGATCCCGAGTTCTTCCCGCGGCTCTTCGGGCCCGACGGCGGCGAGCCGCTCGACAGTGCCATCGTGCGCACGCGATTCGCCGCACTCGCCGACGAAGTGGCCGCCGCGACCGGCGTGCGCCGCACGCCGGAGACCATCGCCGAGGGCTTGCTCGCCATCGCCGTGGAGAACATGGCCAATGCGATCAAGCACATCTCGGTGGCGCGCGGCTACGACGTGACCGAGTACACGCTGTGCGCCTTCGGCGGTGCGGGTGGGCAGCACGCCTGCCTCGTCGCCGATGCGCTCGGCGTCACGCGGGTGCTCGTGCATCCGCTGGCGGGCGTACTTTCGGCATACGGCATGGGCCTTGCCGACGTGCGGACGCTGCGCGAGGAAGCACTCGAAGCGATCGTCTCTCCGGATTCGCTCATGGCGGCGGCAGCGGTCGGCGCGCGGCTCGAAGCGGCGGCGCGCGGCGAGATCGCGGCACAGGGGATCGCGCCGGACCGGATCGTCTGCACCCGACGGGCGCACGTGAAGTACGACGGCACCGACACCGTGCTGGAAGTGGCGTTGTCGGGTGATCCCGCCGCGATGGCCGACGACTTCGCGCGGCGTTATCGACAGCGCTACGGCTTCCTGATGCCGGGACGCGCGCTGGTCATCGAGGCGGTCGCGGTCGAAGCGGTGGGACACGACGCGGCGGCGACCGATGCGACGCCCACCTTCGCGCGGCGCGCCGGGCCGCTCACCGCGGTGGCCCACCGTCGCGTGTACACGGACGGCGCCTTCCACGATACCCCGGTGTACGCGCGCGGCGAATTGCGTCCGGGGGATGCCGTCACCGGCCCCGCCATCGTGCACGAGCGCAACGCGACGACCATCGTCGAGCCGGGCTGGCGGCTGACGCTCTCCGCGCGCGACGACGTGATCCTCGAGCGGGTCGAGCCCGCGCGGCGCGTACACCCGATCGGCACCGGCGCGGACCCCGTGCTCCTCGAGGTCTTCAACAACCTCTTCATGGCGATCGCCGAGCAGATGGGCGTGACGCTCGCCAATACCGCGTACTCGGTCAACATCAAGGAGCGGCTCGACTTCTCCTGCGCGCTCTTCGACGGCGAAGGCAATCTCATCGCCAATGCGCCGCACATGCCGGTGCACCTGGGTTCGATGGGCGAATCGGTGCGCACGGTGATCGACCGTCGCGCGGGGGTGATGCGCGACGGCGACGTGTTCGCACTCAACGCGCCGTACCGCGGCGGCACGCACCTGCCCGACGTCACGGTGATCGCGCCGGTCTTCCTCGGCGCCGATGCGCCGGCGTTCTACGTCGCCGCGCGGGGGCATCACGCCGACATCGGCGGCATCACGCCGGGTTCCATGCCGCCCACCTCGACGCACGTCGACGAGGAAGGCGTGCTCCTCGACGACGTGCTGCTCGTCGACCGGGGCCGCTTCCTCGATGCCGAGATGCGCATGCTGCTCACCGCGGGGCGCTACCCGGTGCGCAACATCGAGCAGAACCTCGCCGATCTGCGCGCGCAGGTCGCCGCCTGCGCCAAGGGCGCGAGCGAGCTCGCGAAGATGGTCGAGCACTACGGCCTGGCGGTGGTCCGCGCCTACATGGGGCACGTCCAGGACCATGCCGAGGAGGCGGTGCGCCGGGTCCTCGACGTGCTCACCGACGGCAGCTTCGCAGTCGAGATGGACAGCGGCGCGCGCATCGCAGTGCGGATCGGCATCGACCGGGAAAGGCGCGAGGCGACGATCGACTTCACCGGAACGAGCCCGCAGCAGCCGGACAATTTCAACGCGCCGGCGGCGGTGTGCAAGGCCGCCGTGCTCTACGTCTTTCGCACGCTCGTCGACGCCGACATCCCGATGAACGCGGGCTGCCTGCGGCCGCTGCGCATCGTGATTCCCGACGGCAGCATGATCGGGCCGCATTACCCGGCGGCGGTGGTCGCGGGCAACGTGGAAACGTCGCAGGCGATCACCGACGCGCTGTACGGCGCGCTCGGGGTGCTCGCGGCCGCGCAGGGGACGATGAACAACTTCACTTTCGGCGATGCGCGCTACCAGTACTACGAGACGATCGCCGGTGGCGCCGGCGCCGGGCCCGATTTCGACGGCGCGAGCGCGGTGCAGACGCACATGACCAACTCGCGGCTGACCGATCCGGAAGTTCTCGAGTGGCGCTTCCCGGTGCGGCTCGACTCGTTTTCGATCCGTCGCGGCAGCGGCGGTGCGGGTGCGCACCGCGGTGGCGACGGCACGGTACGGCGCCTGCGTTTCCTCGCGCCGATGGCCGCGGCGATTCTCGCCAACCGCCGGCGCGTGGCGCCGTTCGGTCTCGCCGGCGGTGCGCCGGGTGCGGTCGGCCGCAATTGGATCGAGCGCGCTGACGGGCGGCGCGAGGATTTCGGCGCGACCCACGAGGCGGCGATGGCGCCGGGAGACGTCTTCGTGATCGAGACGCCGGGGGGCGGGGGGTTCGGCGTACCGCGATGACACTGCCGTCTCGGGTCGGCGCGCGGTGGCGCGCCCGGGTGCGTCATCGCATAATCCGCCCTCTTACAACACACTTCCGGAGGGCGCGATGGCGTCGATCTACGATTTCACCGTCGAAGACATCAAGGGCAAGGAGGTCAAGCTCGGCAAGTACCGCGACAAGGTGCTGCTCATCGTCAATACCGCGAGCAAGTGCGGCTTCACGCCCCAGTACAAGGGGCTCGAGGCGCTCTACGAGCGGCTGCACGGGAAGGGACTCGAGATCCTCGGTTTCCCGTGCAACCAGTTCGGCGGGCAGGAGCCGGGTACCGACACCGAGATCGCCCAGTTCTGCGAGCTGCACTATGCGGTGACGTTCCCGATGTTCGCGAAGATCGACGTCAACGGCAGCGATGCGGCGCCGCTGTACCGGTTCCTGAAGGCGGAAGCGCCCGGCATCCTCGGCAGCGAGGCGATCAAGTGGAACTTCACCAAGTTCCTCGTCGCCCGCGACGGCAAGGTGCTCGCCCGCTTCGCGCCCACCGACACGCCGGAAGCGATCGCCGCCGACGTCGAGAAGGCGCTCTGATGGTGGCACACCGCCCGACCGCGACGCGCGTCGCGGCGCTCGCGCTCGGCTGCGTGCTCGCCGCGTGCGCCGTGCTGGCACACGCGCAGGCCGATCCGAAGAAAGTGCTGCGCGTCACGCTGCGCGCGGCGGAGACCGGATTCGATCCGCAGGTCTACAGCGACCTCTACTCGGGCTACGTGGTGCGTGGCATCTTCGATCCGCTGTTCCGCTACGACTATCTCGCGCGCCCGCATACGATCGTCGTCAATACCGCGGCCGCGATCCCGGAGTCGAAGGATGGAACCGAATGGACGATCCGCATCCAGCCCGGCATCTACTTCGCCGATGACCCGGCCTTCAAGGGAAGGAAGCGCGAGCTCACCGCGGCGGACTACGTCTTCTCGTGGAAGCGCATTCTCGATCCGAAGATCCGCTCCCCCAATCTCGAGCTCTTCGACGGCAAGATCGTCGGCATGGACCAGGTCGTGGAGCGGGCGAAGGCGACCGGCAAGTTCGACTACGACGCGCCGGTGGAGGGCTTGCGCGCCGTCGACCG
The DNA here is from genome assembly GCA_020852555.1 of Burkholderiales bacterium. Classification (GTDB taxonomy): domain Bacteria; phylum Pseudomonadota; class Gammaproteobacteria; order Burkholderiales; family Casimicrobiaceae; genus VBCG01. The sequence continues at coordinate 6,218 of JADZAQ010000235.1, read as the reverse complement.
CTACACGATCCGCTTGAAGCTCAACTACCCGTGGTGGGACCTCCTTGCCGACCTGACCTCCGCGTCGAGTGCCGCGGTCGCCCGCGAGGTGGTCGAGGCGTACGGCGACGCCAGCGGCTGGGTGATGGCGAATCCGGTCGGCACCGGGCCGTACCGTCTCGCGCAATGGCAGCGCGGACAGAAGATCGTGCTCGACGCCAGTCCGACGTTTCGCGGGCTGCCGTTCGTGGCGAGCAACGACCCCGCCGATCGCGAACTCAATGCGCGGTTCAAGGGCAAGACCTTTCCGCTGGTCGGCCGCGTCGAGCTGTACGTCCTCGAGGAATCGCAGCCGCGCATGCTCTCGTTCGAGAAGGGTGACGTCGACTATCTCGACATTCCGACCGACTTCGTCCCCAAGGTGATCACGCCCGACGGCAAGCTCACCGCGCGCTTCGCGGCGGCCGGCGTGCTGCTCGAGCGCGGCGTGCAGCCGTCGATCGTCTACACGTACTTCAACATGGACGATCCGGTCGTCGGCGGCTACACGAAGGAGAAGATCGCGCTGCGCCGCGCGATCGGCATGGGGTACAACGCGGAGGAGGAGATCCGCGTGATCCGGCAGAACCAGGGCCAGTTCGCGAACATGCCCTCGCCGCCGGGGACGACCGGCTTCGATCCGAAGCTCGTCGCCAACAGCGGCTACGATCCCGAGGGCGCGAAGGCGCTCCTCGATCGCTTCGGCTACAAGGACCGCGACGGCGACGGCTTTCGCGAATTGCCCGACGGCCGACCATTGGTGTTGAAGCGCGGCACGTCGCCGTCGGCGCTCGAGCGCCAGTACGACGAGCTGTGGGCGCGCAACATGACCGCCATCGGCATCAGGATGGAGATGGTCACGCAGAAGTGGCCGGACATGCTCAAGATGGCGCGCGGCGGGCAGATCCAGATCTGGCAGCTCGCCAACACCAGCACGAGCACCGAGGGCCTGGGGATCTACGGATTGCTCTACGGACCCAACGCCGGCCTTTCCAACCTCGCCCGCTTCCGTCTTCCCGAGTTCGACAATCTCTACGACGAGGCGCGCCGGGTACCCAACGGTCCCGAGCGCAATCGCATGATCGGCGAGCTCGCGCGGATGGTCGCCGGCTACGCGCCGTGGAAGCTCACCGCGTATCGCATCGAGAACGTCGTCGTCTATCCGTGGGTGGTCGGCTTCAAGTACAACCCCTTCAACCAGCATCCATGGCAATACCTCGACATCGACCTTTCGCGTCCGCGCAAGGCCGTGCAATGAAGCGCGGTGCGGCGCTCGCGCTGGCGCTGGCGCTGCTCGTGGCGGGTGCGGTCGCCGCGCAGGCGCCGGCCGGCGCGCCGGTGCGCGGCGATCCCGCGAAGGTGCTGCGCACCGTTCTCGTCATCGCCGAGACCGGCTTCGATCCGCAGGTCGCGCAGGATCTGTATTCGAACACGATCAGCCAGGCGATTTTCGATCCCTTGTACCAGTACGACTATCTCGCGCGGCCGCACCGGATCGTGCCCCGCGTGGCGGAAGGGATGCCGGAGATCTCCGCCGACGGTCTCACCTGGACGATCCGGGTGAAGCGGGGCGTGTATTTCGCCGACGACCCCGCATTCAAGGGAAAGCAGCGCGAGCTGACCGCGCACGACTTCGTGTATTCGCTGAAGCGCCTCGTCGATCCGAAGCTGCGCTCGCCCAACGCCTTCCTGATCAACGGCATGTTCGTCGGTCTCGACGAGGCGGTCGGCGCGGCGCGCGGTCCGGGGAAGCTCGACTACGATCGCGAGATCGAAGGCTTGCGCGCGACCGATCGCTACACACTGCAATTGAAGCTCGCGCGGCCCGACTACACCTTCCTGCCCAAGCTCACCGCGACGCAGACCGCGGCGGTTGCGCGCGAGGTGATCGAGGCCTACGGCGATGCCTCCGGCTGGGCGATGGCGAATCCGGTCGGAACCGGCGCCTATCGGCTGAAGGAGTGGCGGCGGGCGCAGCGCATCGTGCTCGAGGCCAATCCAGGCTATCGCGACGAGACGTTTCCGGCGCTGCCCGCCGACGCCGACGCCGCGGCGAAGGCGGCCCACGAGGCGATGAAGGGCAAGAAGCTGCCGCAGATCGGCCGCGTCGAGGTCGCGGTGATCGAGGAATCCAATCCGCGGCTGCTCGCCTTCAACGGCAACGAGATCGACCTCATGGACGTGCCGCGCGACCTCGTCACGCGGGTTCTCGACGAGCGCAACCAGTTGCAGCCGTCGTATGCGAAGGCGGGGGTGACGCTGCAACGCGCGGAGGAGGCGGGTCTCGCATTCTTCGCGTACTTCAACATGAACGATCCCGTCGTCGGCGGCTACACGCCCGACCGGATCGCGCTGCGCCGCGCGATCCTCATGGGCTACGATCCTGCCGACCTCATCCGCGTCGGCTTGCAGGGACAAGGCCGCGTCGCCACCCAGCCGATCCCGCCCGAGGTCCCCGGGCACGTCGTCGGCATCAAGAACTCGACCCCGCACGACGCTGCGCTCGCCCGCGCGCTCCTCGATCGCTTCGGCTACAAGGATCGCAACGGCGACGGCTTCCGCGAGCTGCCCGACGGCCGGCCGCTCGTCCTGCAGATGGGCAGCGCGCCCACCGGCGAGAATCGGATCCGCGACGAGCTGTGGCTGAAGAACATGCGCGAGATCGGTGTGAAGATCGAGTTCCAGCAGCAGAAGTGGCCCGATCTGCTCAAGATGGCACGCGCAGGGCGCCTCCAGATGTGGAGTGTCGGCTGGACCGCGGATTCGGCCGATTCGTACATGGAGCTGGGCTACGGCCCGAGCGCCGGGCAGACCAATCTGTCGTTCTTCAGGAACGACGAATACGACGAGCTCTTCCGCAAGTCGCGCTCGCTCGCCCTCGACGGCGAGCGCGACAAGGTCTACGCGCGCATGACCGAGATCCTCAACGGGTATGCGCCGCTCGGCGGCGGCATCTACCGCATCGAGAACACGATCGCCAAACCGTGGGTGCGCGGCTACCGGAAGGACAGCTTCCGCACGACTTCCTGGCGATACCTCGACGTCGACCCGGCGCGGCAGAAGGCGGGGAAATAGCGCGGCGGGGCGGCGCGCGCTCGGATGGTGGCGTCGGTTACCAGGCCATTACCGCGTCGTGGTGCAGCAACCGCAGGAACTGCCTGGCTGGAGGCGATGGCGGCCGATCGGTGCGCACGATGCTGCCGTAGGACGTGAGCCGGCTGCGCATCCGGTAACGCAGCATGCCGAGCATGCCGTGCTCGGCAAATCCCGAGGCAACCGATTCGGGCAGGACCGCGAGCATGCGGGTCCGGACGACGAGGTGGATCGTGATCATCGTCGACGCCGTCTCGAGAAGGCCGTCGGGGAGTGCCGCGCGCTGTGCCTCGAATTCGCGATTCACGACGTCGCGCAGCGGATTTCCGGCGGGCTGCAGCACCCACGAGCAGTCGTGCAGGTGTGCAAACGTGAGGCGACGTACCGCGAGGAGAGGGTGCGCGGGTGCGCAGATCACGACCGGCGCTTCGTCGGCGAGCGGCTGGAATCGATACTCGCCGGCAGCCGCCGGCGCGCGTCCGATCACCACGTCGAGTGCGCCATCGTCGAGCAGCGCCATCAGCCGGTCGTTGGTGCCGACCTCGATGCTGGCGGCGAGCCCGGGAAAGCGGTTCTTGAGATCGGCAAGCGCCCCGGTGAGATACGTCGGCGAAGCCGCCATGATGCTGCCGACGGCGATCTTGCCCACCGTGCCCTCGGCAAGTTCGTGCAGATCACGCAGCAGCAGCTCCAGGGTGCCGCGCATGCCGCGAAAGGCGAGCAGTGCTCGCTCCCCGGCCGCATTGAGCACGAGCACCCTTCCGGTCCGTTCGAACAGGCGCTGGCCGAGCGCGTGTTCGAGTTCGCCGAGCATCTTGGTCGCCGCGGGTTGGGTGACGCCGATCTCACGCGCGGCGGCGCCGAGCGTGCCGGCGCGCGTGATGGCCAGCAGCAATGCGATCTGCCGCAGACGCAGCCGGTTGAGGATCGGTGAGGTCGCGCGCGGTTGCATGCGAGAACGATATCCACCAGTTATGAAATGATCAAGAGAATCTATTTTTTTGGAATTGATTACTGAGGCATGATGGATCGCGAATACACCAGGGTTCCGGTGGTGGCCGGCAGCACCCGCCGCGCGGAATCGAAACTGCCAGGAGGCTTCCATGCCGTTTCCCCGTTTCGTCCGCCAGTCGTTCCTGTTCGCGGCGCTGTGTGCCGTCGGGATCGCTGCCGCGAGCGCGCAGGACGCGTTTCCGGCACGCCCGGTCAAGATCGTCGTGGGATCGGAGGCCGGCAGCGCCCCCGACGTGCTCGCGCGCGCAGTCGCGCAGGAGATGGCGCCACTGCTCGGGCAGTCGGTCATCGTCGAGAACAAGGCCGGAGCCACGGGCACCATCGGCGCCACCTTCGTCGCCCAGGCGCCGGCCGACGGCTACACGCTGCTCATGGGCACGGTGTCCAACATCGCGCTCGCGCCGTACTTCTACCCGATCAAGTACGACCCCAACCGGAGCTTCACGCCGATCGGCACGGTGGCCGCGGTGCCGCTCGTGCTCGTCGCCTCGCCCAAATTCGGAGCGGACACGTTCGCGGCTTTGAAGGCGAAAGCCGCTACGGCGCCCGCCGGCAGCATCAACTACGCATCGCCGGGCGTCGGGGGTCCGCAGCACCTCGCCGGCGTTCTCCTCCAGCGCCCGCTGGGCGCGCCGCTGGTCCACATCCCGTACAAGAGCGGCGGCGCGGCCATGACCGCGGTGGCGGCAGGTGACGTGGAACTCGCTTTTGCCGGCATCCCGGCTGCGGCGGGGCTCGCGCAAGGGAAGAAGGTCGTCCCCATCCTCGTGACGGCCAGCAAGCGCTCGCCGGCGATGCCGGAAGTGCCCGCAGCGGGCGAGGTGGGGCTCACGGGGTTCGATATCGATAACTGGCACGCGTTGTTCGCCCCGGCAGGTTTGCCGGCGTCGGTGCAGGCGGTGCTCGAGACCGCGCTGCGCAAGGCGCTCGCGACCCCGGCCGTGCGTGACGTCTTCCAGAAGGCCGGCGCCGAGCCGATGCTCGGCACCGGCGCGGAACTGGGTGCAATGGTGGCTGCCGAGACCAAGCGCTGGGCGGGTGTGGTTGCCGACAACAAGCTCAAGGGGGCCCAGTGAGTGCGTGCTGGCACCCTCGCCACGGTGCGCGATCGTGCCATCGCGAGCGGTCGCGCCGCGGGGTGAGCCGATCGAGCCGGGGTCGGGCGTGACGGTCGCGACCAATCTGCTCGTCATCATGGACGACGAGCACAACAAGAAAGTGCTGGGCTGCAACGGGCATCCGCTGGTGCGCACCCCCAATCTGGATCGGCTCGCCGCCGCGGGCACGGTCTTCGACAATGCCTACTCGAGTTCACCCATTTGCGTGCCGGCGCGCGCGGCGTTCGCCACCGGGCGCTACGTCCACGACAACCGCTGCTGGGACAACGCGATCGCCTACGACGGTCGCATGCCGAGTTGGGCGCATCGGTTGCGCGATGCCGGCCACGTCGTCACGTCGATCGGCAAGCTGCACTACACGAACGAGGAGATCGACGCCGGCTTCACCGAGCAGATCATCCCGATGCACATCGAGGCCGGTGTCGGCGATCTGTACGGACTCATCCGCGATCCATTGCCCAGGCGGCACCAGTCGGCGGATCTCGCGCGCAGCATCGGGCCGGGCGAGAGCAGTTACACGCGCTACGACCGCGACATCACCGAGCGCACCGTCGACTGGCTGCGCGGCGACGGCCGGCGCGCGCACGCGAGGCCGTGGGTTCTCTTCACGTCGTTCATCGCGCCGCACTCGCCGCTGATCGCGCCGCCCGAGTACTACGCGCTGTATCCGACGAACAGCATCGAGCTCTCGCGCAAGCGGGTACCGTATCACCCGTGGATCAAGGCGTGGAACGAGTGCTACGGCTTCGACGATTACTTCGACAGCGACGAGCGGCGACGCGTGGCCGTGGCGTCGTATTACGGCCTGTGCTCGTTCCTCGATGCCAACGTGGGGCGGATCCTCGCGGCGCTGGAGGAGACCGGTCTGGCGGCGACGACGCGGGTGATCTTCCTCGCCGACCATGGCGACAACCTCGGCGCCCGCGCGCTGTGGGGCAAGTCGACGATGTACGAGGAGTCGGCCGGGATCCCGGT
>JADZAQ010000234.1 GCA_020852555.1 Burkholderiales bacterium | reverse complement strand
CGAAATCCGCAGCGCCCATCACGTCGCGCGCAACACGCTCGGCGGGCGCAAATACTTTCCCGAGGGAACCCCTTGCGCCGGGCGGGCCGGTTAGGCTTTAATCTCAACAAACTTTCGTAGCTATTTGTTGCGACATTCGATTTGCGCCCCGGCGCGATGCAGTTTTAGGACATCATCATCAGGAATCGAACCATGACAGACAGGCTCTTTGCGGCGTTCTTGCGGTGGACCGGCGCCCTCCTCGGCGTCGCCGGCCTTCTGGTGCTCGCCGGTTGCGGCGGCGGCAGCGGCGCGCCCAACAATCCGTACGAGCCGCCACCGCCGCCGATCCCGCCACTGCTCGTGCTGCCGTCGGCGATCACGGTCTATCCCGGCACCCCGACGACGCTGACCGTCTCCGGCGGCGTTGCGCCGTATCGCGCCTTCTCCACCGACGCAACGGCACTGCCGGTGAGCACCAATGTCGTCGGCGAGACCATTGTCCTGGCGGCCAATCCGGTCAATGCCATGACGGGCGTCCAGGTCACCGTGGAGGATGCGCGCGGGGTGACCTCGACACCGGTGGCGGTCACCGTCCAGCCGGCGCCGCTGCTGCCGTCGCTCATCACGATCACCGGCAATCCGAATCCAGCGTGTTCCGGCACCGAAGCCACGGTCTGTTCGGGCGGTACGGGGACCGCCCGCGTCCAGGTCACCGGCGCCGGCGGCGTGGGTATCAAGGGCCGGCAGGTCCGCTTCGACGCGGTCCAGGGCAATTTCCAGCTCGTGTCGACGAATCCGGCGCAGCCGCTCGTGACGACCTTCACCACGACCACCGACGCCAACGGCAATGCGGTGGCGATCCTCTCGGTGCCGGCGGACACGCCGACGCAATCGGGAATCCTGCGCGCCACCGACGTCACCTCCGGCCAACAGATCACCGGCGCCTTCCTGATCCAGCAGATGACGACCGACGGCGCGGTGCTCGCCGTCCTCCCGCTCGGCACCACGACGATCACCGGTCCCGATTCCGCCACCTGCTCGACCGGCGTGACGGTCGCGTACTTCATCTTCGGCGGTACGCCGCCGTACCGGGTGACGACCGGCTTCCCGCAGGCGATCAACATCGGCGGTGCGCCGGTGACGCGGAGCGGCGGCTCGTTCACCGCCACGACCAACGGCACCTGCTTCGAGAACTTGACCTTCGTGATCACCGATGCCACCGGCGCCACGATCCCGACCGGCAACTATCCGTTCATCACCAACGAGCGCGGGGCGACGCCGCCCACGCCGCCGCTGACCCCGCTCGTGGTGACCCCCGGAGCCATCGCCAAGGCGAACTGCGTGCCGGCCAACACGTTCCAGTTCCTGGGCACCGGCGGTGTCGCGCCATACTCGGCGGTGGTCACGTCGAGCACCAGCCCGACCTCGCCGATCCTGTCGCCGCAGACGGGCCTCGCCTCGGGCCAGGCGGTGACCGTGAGCGGCCTCACCTCGCCGTCGCAGACCACGATCACGCTCTTCGACAGCGCGAGCCCGCGCCAATCGGGCTCGGTGACGATCGACTGCAGCGGGAGCGTACCGCCACCGCCGCCGTCGGCCCTCGTCGTCACGCCGCCGAGCTTCAACTACGCGGGCGGCACTTGCGTAGGCCAGACGTCCGCCTTCAAGGTGACCGGTGGCACGCCGCCGTACACCGCGTTCGTGACCTCGGGCCAGACCGGCGCGGTCATCACTCCGACCAGCATTGCGGCAGCCGGCGGCTCGTTCGCCGTAACCGGCCTGACGAACACCATTGCGACGACCAACGTCACCGTGATGGATTCGGGCTCGCCGATCCTGCAGCAGGTCGTGAGCGTGAGCTGTCCGGCGCTCGCCGGACTGACCGTGCAGCCGCTGTCGTTCACGTATTCGGCCAACCCGCCGCCGCCGCCGGCACCGCCCGCACCGACGTGCGCGACGGCGGTATCCAATTTCGTGATCCAGGGCGGCACGCCGCCGTATACGGTCGCCTTCTCGGTCCCGGGAACGGCGGGCACGATCAACCCGACGACGGTGACCAACTCCGGGGCCGGCTTCTCGGTGACCAATCTCGCCAATGTCCCGAAGGTGAACCAGATCACGATCACCGATTCCAACACCTCGCAGGCGGCAACATCGGTGGTGAGCATTACCTGCACTCCGTAATCGGAAGCGCAGTGACCTCGACGACGGCGGCCACCTGGCCGCCGTCGTTTTGCGTGGCGCCGGATCGGTGATGCCCGGCAGCAGCGCTACGGCAGCGATGCTACGGCAGCACGTCGCGCAGCACGTCGGCCGAGACGTCCTGGCCGGCGACCGCGCGCCCGAGCGCTTCCAGCAGCACGAAGCGGATGGTGCCGGCGGTCACCTTCTTGTCGCGCGCCATGAGGCTCATCCAGCGCTCGTAGCCCAGCGCGGGCGGTGTCACCGGCAAGGCGGCACGCGCCAGGAGATCGCGCAGGCGATCGACGTCGGTGGCCGGGAGCATCCCGAGCCGCGCCGAGACCTGGGCGGCGACGACCATCCCGGTGGCCACTGCCTCGCCGTGCAGCCATTCGCCGTAGCCCATGGCGTTCTCGATCGCATGACCGAACGTATGACCGAAGTTGAGGAGCGCGCGCTCGCCCTCTTCGCGCTCGTCGGCGGCGACGATCTCCGCCTTGATCCGGCAACTCACCTCGATCGCCTGCGCGAGCGCCGCCGGGTCACCGCGCCGCAGCGCGTCCAGGTTCGCCTCGAGCCAGGCGAAGAAAGCGAGGTCGCGGATGGCGCCGTACTTGACGACCTCGGCCACGCCGGCGGCAAGCTCGCGCGGCGGGAGCGTGGCGAGGCACGCGGTGTCGATCAGCACCGCGCGCGGCTGGTGGAAGGCGCCGATCATGTTCTTGCCGAGTGGATGATTGATCCCGGTCTTGCCACCCACCGACGAGTCGACCTGTGACAGCAGCGTCGTCGGGATCTGGATGAAGGGCATGCCGCGCTGGTAGATCGCGGCCGCGAAGCCGGCGAGATCGCCGACCACGCCGCCACCCAGCGCGACGAGCAGCGTCTTGCGCTCGGCCTGGTGCTCGAGGAGACGCGTGAGGAGGCTCTCCAGGGTGGCGAAGTCCTTGTGCGCCTCGCCGTCCGGGATCTCGATCGTCGCGGTCGCGATGCCGCGGGCGGTGAGGCTCGTGGTGACGGGAGCGAGCCAATGCCCGGCCACCACCGGATTGGTCACCACGATGGCCCGCCGCGCACCGAGCGCCGCCGCCATCGACCCCGCCTCGGCGAGCACGCCGTTGCCGATACGGATGGGATAGCTGCGCTCGCCCAGGCCGACGGCGAGGACGCGGGGTTCAAGGCTCGAGGTCATGATCGGGTACGTCCGTGGGATCGAAGGTACGCACGAGGCGCATCACCTCGCTGCGATCCGATTCGACGATGTAGGTCGCCGTCTCGCGATAGAACGCGTCACGCTGCTGGTAGAGCTCGGCGAGCCGCGCGAGCGGGTCGGCGGTCTGCAGCAGGGGGCGGTTGCGCGCGTGGCGCAAGCGCGCCCACAGCGTCACCGGCTCGGCGTGGAGATAGATGACCGTGCCGTGGTCGCGCAGCCGCCGGCGGTTGTTGGGCCGCAGGACGGCGCCGCCCCCGGTCGAGAGCACGATGTTGGCGAGCACCGTCAGGTCGGCGAGCACGCCCTCCTCGCGATCGCGAAAGCCCGCCTCTCCCTCGATCTCGAAGATGGTGGGGATCGACACGCCGAGCCGCCGCTCGAGTTCGGTGTCGGCATCGACGAAGGGCTTGCGCAGGCGGCGGGCGAGCTGGCGCCCCAGCGTGGACTTGCCCGCACCGGGCAGTCCCACCAGAAACAAATTGCCCCGGTGAAGCGGCACCGGGGCAGGAGAGTCGGTAGCGGCCTGCGGGCCGCCGGGCGTTTCGGTCACCGCACGGATGTTACCGTGTCCTTGACCACCCGCGGCGTCAGGAAGACGAGCAACTCGGCTTTTTCGCTGGTGTTGCCGGTCTGCTTGAAGAGATAGCCCAGGATCGGAATGTTGCCGAGCCACGGCACCTGCGTCACGTCGTTGCGGATGGTCTCCTCGTAAATGCCGCCGATGACCGCGGTGTCGCCGTTGTTGACCGAGATCTGGGTGACCACGTTCTTGGTATCGATCGATGGCACCGAGAAGCCGCCGCCCAACTGGACGTACTGGCCCACCGTATCCTTGCGCACCTCGACCACCATGATGATCCGGCCGTCGGCGGTGATCTGCGGCGTCACGTCGAGGCGCAGCACCGCCTTCTTGAACTGGACGGTGGCCGGCGAGTTGGCGCTGCCCGGCGTCACGTACGGGATCTCCGTCCCCTGCTCGATGGCCGCCTTCTGGTTGTCGCCGGTGACCACCCGCGGGCTCGAGACGACCTTGCCCCGCCCGTCGGCCTCGAGCGCCGAGAGCTCGAGGTTGATCAGGTTGCCGCTGCCCAGATTGATGAGGGTGAGCGCCAGCTGTCCGGCCGCATTCGCCACCGGCAAATTGACGTTGAGCTGCGGCGAATCGGAGTAGCCGGCCGATGCGATTCCCGAGGCGAGCTCGAAGGGCGTCTGCGTGCGCGTCTCGCGGGTGATGGTGTCACCGCTGGTGGTCACCACCGGCTGCGTCGACAGCGTGCCCCCGGAACCGGCGGCATAGCGCTTCTTGTTGAAGGTGAACCCCGTCTGCTGGCCGAAGCGCACGCCGAGCTGGCGGCTGAAGGTGTCGGCCGCGATCACGATGCGCGCCTCGATCAGCACCTGCCGGATCGGCGTGTCGATCTGCCGGATGATCTTGCGCACCTCCTCCAGCCGGGACGCCGTGTCGGTCACGAAGACGATGTTCGAGCGCGGATCGATGATCGCCACGCCGCGGCGGCTGATGATCGAGCCCTGGCCGCCGGTGGTCGCCGTCTGCCCGGCGCCCGCACCGATTTGCTGCTGGCGGTTGCTGGTGATGAGGTTGAGGACGTCGGCCGCCTTGATGTAGTTCAACTGGAACGACTCGGAGATGAGCGGCTCGAGCTCACCGATCTGGATCGCGTTCTCGAGCTGCTGCTTCTCCTTCAACGCCAACTCCTCGCGCGGCGCGATGAGCACGACGTTGCCGTTCTTGCGCATGTCGAGCCCCTTGGTCTGCAGGATGATGTCGAGCGCCTGGTCCCAGGGGATGTCCTTCAAGCGCAGCGTGAGGTTGCCCTGCACGGTGTCGCTGGTGATGATGTTGAGGCCGGTGAAATCGGCGATCACCTGCAGCACCGAGCGTACTTCCACGTTCTGGAAGTTGAGTGAGAGCTTCTCGCCCTTGTAGCCGCCGCGCGAGCCCTGCACCAGCTTGTTCGGGTCCTCGAGGATTGGCTTCACCTCGAGGATGAAGCGGTTGTCGGTCTGGTACGCCGAGTGTTCCCACAGGCCCTTGGGCTCGATCACCATCCGGGCATTGCTGCCTTGCTGCGTGGTGTCGATGGTGACGACCGGGGTGCCGAAGTCGGCGACGTCGAGACGCCGCTCCAGGTTGCGCGGCACCGAGGTCTTGAGGAAATCGACGACGAGCGTTCGGCCCTGCTGGCGGATGTCGATGCCAGTCGAGCTGTCGGAGAGGTCGACGATGATCCGTCCTTCGCCGTTGCGCCCGCGCCGGAAATCGACGTCGCGCATGGCGTGCTGCACCTCGCCCGGCCGCGCCTCGGCGAAGCGCTGCACGTTCTCGGAACCGGGTTGCGCGATCGGCTGGTCGATGAGCGTCACGATCACCGCGTTGCCCTCGACGCTGGTATCGAAGGACTGCGGACGGTTGAGGTTGAAGACCACGCGCGTGCGATTGCCCGCCTGGACGATGTTGAAGCTGCGCAAGCCGGCCTCGTCCACCGGCTTGGTCGTCGTCCCGAGTCCGTTGGCGGTATCGAGGAAGTCGAGCGCGATGCGCGGCGGGCTCACGATCGAGAAGCTCGCCGGCGGATTGGCGGGCGGATTCTTGAGGTCGAAACGGACCACCACCCGCCCGGAACTCGCGCGCGAGACGGAGATGCCTTCGAGGCTGTTGGCCGACTGCGCCGCGGCGACCGTGGCGAACAGCAGCGTCACCCACGCGAAGAGGAGCGCGCCGAACCCGCGACACCGCCACCCCACCCTCTCGCCGCCTCCCATCGGAACTGCCGCGCTCATCGTCTGGGCTCCTGTGATTTGCCATCGGCCGGCAGCAGCATCAGCGTGCTGGACCGCTCGGTCCAATCGCCCGCGCCGTCCTGAATGAGTTCTTTCAACTTGATGTCCCCTTCACCGATGCCGGTGATCACGCCGAAATTCTGGCCGAGGTGGTTGCCGGCTCGTACCTGATAGATCTCGCGCTCGGGCGTGCGCACCAGCGCGTACATGGTCTTGTTCTTCTCGAGCGTGCCGACCATCGCCAGCGATTCCAGCGGATACGCCTCGAGCGGCTCCTTGCGACGCGTGAGGTCGGGGGCGAGCTTCGACGCGCTCTTCGTCGGCTCGATCTTGCGTGGCTTGAACGGATCGGGCAGGTCGAACGCGTTGTACGCGAAAGGCTCGTAGGGCTTGATCTGCGGCAAAGGGTCGAGCTTGCCGCGCGCGTTCTTGCCTTGATCGCGCATCCAGGCGCGCAGATCCTCATGAGTCTCGCCGCCGCACGCCGTCAGCAGGGTCGCGGCGACCAGCACGGCAAGGAGGCGCGGCGCGCTCATTTCTTCCCCTTGGCTTTGGCGGCGGCGCGCTGCTTGGCGATCTCTTCCTCGTCGAGGTAGCGGAACGTCTTGGCGTCGCCTTCGAGCACCAGCGTGCCCTTGTCGTTGGTGATCGACAGATCGTTCAGCGTCACGATGCGCGGCAGCTGCGCGATGTCGCTCGCGAAGGCGCCCATGTCGTGGTACGTCCCGGTGATGCGCAGGCGGATCGGCAACTCGGCGTAGAACTCGGCCATCTTCTCCTGCGAGGCCGGGCGGAAGAGCTCGAAAACGAGGCCGCGACCGAGGCCCGCCTGGTTGATGTCGGTGAGCAGCGCGTCGATCTCCGAGCGATTCGGCAACTGCTTCACGAGCGCACCGAACGATTGCTCGACTTCGGTCAATTGCTGGGCGTAGAGCTCGAAGTTGATCGCCTTGGCCTTCTTCTCCGTGTACTGGACCTTGAGCTTGCCCTCCTCGGCCTGCGCGGTCTCGAGTGTCTCCCACTGGTCCTTCCAGTCGAGGACATAGCCCAGCGCGACGATCACGACGACGATGCCGAGAAGGAGCAGGACCTTCGGCAGCGCCGGCCAGCTGCCGATGTTGCGCAGGTTGAGGTTGCGTAGCTCGTCGAGGTTCATGCCACCCTCTTGCTCGCGGGCAACGACGCCTTGACCTTCGCCGGCGGCGCGGCTGCCGGCGCCGCCTTCGCCGGTGCCGCGGCCTTGGCGGGCGCCGCGGCCTTGGCGGGCGCCACGGACTCGGTGGGTGCCGCGCGCTTGACCATGAAATTGAGAATGAATTCGTTGATCGTGAGGCCACGCGCCGGCGGTACGCCGGGTGCCGGAACGAGCTTGATCTCGACCAGCTCGGGATTACCGAGCCACGGCGAGGATTCGATATTGCGCATCAGGGTCGAGACGCGCGCGTTCGATTGCGCGTAGCCGGAAATCGTCACCTTGGCGCCGACCTGCTTGACGCTCTTGAGATAGATCCCGTCGGGAAGCTGCCGGACGAGCTGGTCGAGCAGGTGCACCGCCTCGCTGCGGTTGGCCTGGAGCGTCTCCACCACCTGCTTGCGCGCGAGCACCGCCTGGATCTGGTCGCGCAGCCGGTCGATCTCCTTGATCTGCTCGTCGAGCTTGGCGATCTCGGTTTTCAGGAGCTGATTGCGGCTGCGCTGGTTCTCGATCTGCGCATTGAGGAGCCCATGGACGAGTGCCACGATGCCCAGCCCCAGCACGGCGAGCGAAATGGCCAGCGAGATGAACTGGCGCTGCCGCGCCTGGCGCTTCTGCTCCCGGTGCGGGAGCAGGTTGATGCGGACGGCGGCGGCCATTTACTCGAAGCTCCGCAGGGCGAGGCCGGTGGCAACCAGAAGCATCGGCGCGTCCTGGGCGAGTTGCCGCGGCCGGATCCGCTCGGACGCCTGCATCGCCGCGAACGGATTGGCGACGATCGCCGGCACCCCCGCCCGCTTGGTCACGAGCTCGTCGATCCCCGGCAATGCGGCACAGCCGCCGGCCAGCACGACGTGGTCGACCTGGTTGTGCGAGGTCGAGGTGAAGAAGAACTGCAACGCCCGGGTCACCTCCAGCGCCAGCGTTTCCATGAACGGTTGCAAGACGTCGCTGTCGTAGTTCTCCGGGAGCCCCTGGTTCTTCTTGGCGGATTCAGCCTCTTCGGGCGAGAGGTTGAAGGCGCGCTGGATGTCCTGGGTGAGCTGGTTGCCGCCGAACGCCTGGTCGCGGGAGAAGAGGAACTGGTTGTTGCGCAGGACGTAGAAGTGCGTGATGTGCGCGCCGATGTCGACCAGCGCGATGTTCTGATCACGGCCGTTGGCGGGCAGCGACGGCGCGATGAGGCTGAACACCTCCTGCGTCGCATACGACTCGACGTCCATGAGCCGTGGCTTCAGGCCCGCGGATTCCGCGATCGCGACCCGATCCTCCACCTTTTCCTTGCGCGAGGCGGCAATGAGCACCTCGACCTCTTCGGGATTGTTCGGCGCCGGGCCCAGGGTCTGGAAATCGAGGTTGACCTCGTCGAGGGCAAAGGGGATGTACTGGTTGGCTTCGGCCTCGACGGTGAGTTCGAGCTCTTCTTCCTTCTGGCCGGCGGGAACGATGATTTTCTTGGTGATGACCATGGCGGCGGGCAGCGCCATGGCAATATTGCGGTTGCGACTGCCCAGGCGCTTCCAACCGCGCTTCAGCACGTCGCTCACCTGGTCGAGGTTGGCGATGTTGCCGTCGGTGACCGTATCCTTGGGCAGCGGTTCTATCGCATAGCGCTCGAGCCGGAACGTGCCTTTCCCCGTCTGCGCGAGCTCGACGAGCTTGATCGAGGTCGAGCCGATGTCCACCCCGATGAGCGAGGGTGCTTTGGCTTTGAAGAGGTCGAAGGCACTACCGAATTTTTCGGACAGCATGGCGCACCCGGGCAAAGTGCTGACAAACTACATTAAACTCTGGCAGCAAGTATGTACCTTGTCAATTTGTTTCCCCGCCGGATCGTTTGTCCTGGGGACTTCCTTACAACATGCCGGCATTAGCACCTCCTGACGCAATTTTTATTCCCTTGTGCTAAAACGCTGGCTCCTCTACGTCGTATCGGTGCTCATCGGGCTCGCCGCGGTCGGGACGCTGCTCGGCGCCTTCGTCCTCGCCCTTCTTTGGCCGACGCTGCCTTCGCTCGACGTTCTCACTGATTATCAGCCGAAGATCCCGCTGCGCGTCGTCTCCGCCGAAGGCGAACTCCTCGGCGAGTTCGGCGAGGAGCGGCGGGCGGTGGTGACCATGCACGAGGTTCCCGATGTCATGAAACAGGCCATTTTGGCCGCGGAAGACGAACGCTTCTATCAACACGGCGGTGTCGACTATTTCAGCGTGGCGCGGGCGGCGCTCGCCAACCTCTCCTCCGGGGTCCAGCAAGGCGCCGGCACGATCACCATGCAGGTGGCCCGCAATTTCTTCCTGACCCGCGAAAAAACGGTCACCCGCAAACTCCGCGAGGTCCTGCTCGCCTGGAAGATCGAGGCCAATCTGTCCAAGGACGAGATCCTCGAGCTCTACATGAACCAGATCTTCCTCGGCCAGCGCGCCTACGGCTTTGCGGCCGCTGCCCAGATCTATTTCGGCAAGCCGCTCAAGGATCTCACCGTCGCCGAAGCCGCGATGCTCGCCGGCCTGCCCAAGGCGCCGTCGACGTACAACCCGATCAGCAACCCGCGGCGGGCCAAGCAGCGCCAGCTCTATGTCTTGCGGCGAATGCACGAGCTCTCGTTCATCTCCGATCAGGCCTGGCAGGAAGCACAAAACGCGCCACTGCCCGTGCGTCAAGGGGTGCGCGGCGCCCCCGCCACGCACGCCGAGTGGGTCGCCGAGATGGCCCGCCAGGTCGTGTTCGACGCCTACGGCGAGGAAGCCTATACCCGCGGCATCACGGTATGGACGACGGTACGCAAGGCCGACCAGGATGCGGCGTACCAGGCGGTCCGCCGCGGGGTGCTCGATTACGATCGGCGCCACGGCTACCGCGGTCCCGAGGGGTACGTGAACCTGCCCGCCGATCCCGCCGCGCAGGAGCAAGTGCTCGATCGCCTCTTCCAGGAGGTTCCCGACGGCGACAATCTCGCCGTGGCCGTGGTCGAGGAAGCCTCGCCGGCCGAGATCCGCGCGGTGCTGGCATCGGGCGACTCCGTGATCCTCGCCGGCGATGCGCTCAAGTTCGTGGCGCGCAACCTGACCGACAAGGTGCCCGCCGCCCAGCGCCTGCGGCGCGGCGCGGTCATCCGCGTCTCCCGGGACGACAAGAACCGGTGGACGGTGAGCCAGGTGCCGCAGGCGGAAGCGGCGTTCCTGTCGGTGTCGCCCCTCGACGGCGCCATCCTCGCCCTGGTCGGCGGCTTCGACTACGACCGCAGCAAGTTCAATCACGTCACGCAGGCGCTGCGCCAGCCAGGGTCGTCGTTCAAGCCGTTCATCTACTCCGCCGCCCTCGAAAAGGGTTTCTCGCCGGCGACGATCATCAACGACGCCCCGTTCTTCGTCTCCGGCGACAAAACGGGCGGCGAAGACTGGGAGCCCAAGAACTACGACGGCAAGTTCGACGGCCCGATGCGCCTGCGCACCGCGGTCGCGAAGTCCAAGAACCTGGTCCTGGTGCGAGTCCTGCAGGCGATCGGCCCGCAGTACGCGCAGGACTACATCACGCGCTTCGGCTTCGATCCCAAGATGCATCCGCCGTACCTCACCATGGGACTCGGCGCCGGCGCGGCCACGCCGCTGCAGATGGCGGCTGCGTACTCGATCTTCGCCAATGGCGGGTATCGGATCGCGCCCTACCTCATCGAGCGCGTGACCGACGCCAAGGGCAACGTGCTCTCCGAGGCGAGGCCCGTCGTCGCCGGCGAGAGCGCCGAGCGCGCGATCGATCCGCGCAACGCCTTCATCATGACCTCGATGCTGCGCGACGTCATCACCTCCGGCACGGGCACGCGCGCACTGGCGCTCGGGCGCCGGGACCTCGCGGGCAAGACCGGCACGACCAACGAGAACGTCGACGCCTGGTTCTGCGGCTACAACGCGTCGATCGTCGGGGTCGCCTGGATCGGCTTCGACCAGCCGAAGAGCCTCGGCACCAACGAGACCGGCGGCGTGGCCGCGCTGCCGATCTGGGTCTCGTTCATGCAACGCGCGTTGAAAGGGGTCCCGGAAAAGCCGCTGGCGCCGCCCGAGGGCGTGGTGGCCGTGAAAATCAATCCGGAGACCGGCCTGCGCGACGACACCGGCATCAGCGAGTACTTCTTCGCCGAGTTCGTGCCGGCCGCGCGCAGCGACGGGCTCGCACCACCGGTGTCCGGACGCGCGCCGCAGGACGTCCGTGACCAGATCTTCTAGTACTACTGTGTTAATAACGGCTCGGTGAGACTTGCCTGCGTCCGCAGCACGGGCATTGCCGCAAGGTTCTGGCGACGGCGCGCGCGAGTCGAAAGCGACACGTCGCGATCGACCAGGGGATGT
>JADZAQ010000233.1 GCA_020852555.1 Burkholderiales bacterium | reverse complement strand
CAATCCGCTCGCGACGGGCGTCGCGAGCGGCCCGGACCAGCGCCTCTTCGATCTCGGGAAATGGCCGCTGGAGCGCTGGGTCGAGGAGTGCTTCGACCCGGGTACGCCGCACGAGATCGTCATCGAGTCGATCGACGCCGAGTGTCGTGACGACCTGTCCAGGAACCCGGACCGTACCGCGACTGCCAGGATACAGCGTCGCGCCGTTGGCGCGAAGGTTTTCGAAGGAGCCATTGCCGGCAACCCTGCCGTCTTCTTCTGCAGGGATTCCCGTGTCAGCGGGGGTGCGACCGGAGATCTCGAGGGCCGCAAATACGTCGCAGCGTGCTACTACGCTTTCCTGCGTGACGTCCCGCTCTACGTGTGGAACGACGGCGCCGGAGCGAACGTCCGCGAAGGGATGATTGCCCTCAATCGTGCAGCGCAGGGCTTCCTCATGAATGCGCTGATCGGTCGTCCTGTCGGCTATCACCGATTCCGAGAGGTTGCACGCGCCGTCGAGGATCCCGTTCTGTTGTCGCTGTTCGACGAGATCGATCGTTCATTCGGATTTCCATTGCCGGAGCACGCCAGCGGCCGGCCACGGAGCTTCGTTTCGGTCGCCGTCGGCGTGGGCTCGGCGACGGGCCTCGACGTCTATGGCTCGTCACAAGCTTGCATCCAGATCATGCTCGACGCCGAGCAGTCGTATCGCGCATTGACCGGGGCGGGGGTGATCCGCGCGGTGACCGGTGAGTCGCTCACGAACTACGAGATCGGAGGCGCCCGAGTGATGGGTCGCTGGACCGGAACGGTGGACCTGGTAGCGCGGGATCGAATCGAGCTCATGCGGCACGTGCGGAGGATCCACAACCTCTGCTCGCAAAGGCGCCACGATCGCGTGATCGCGAGGCGCGGCGCCAATGTGGATGCGCTCGATGAGGGTTTCACCGACACCATTCTCACGGAATCGCAAGTCGTCGCCAACGTCGACGCCGGTTCGTTCCTCCCGTTCAAGGGCGAGTATGTCGAGGCAGCGGCGCTGCTCGGCGGGTTTGCGCGGCTTGGCGGCAAACCCGTCCTGATCATGGGGCCACGGTCGGATGCCGGCGTGCGCTCGTTCGCGAGCCTCGTCCGGACGAAGGAACTGCTGAGATCGGCGGCGAAGATGCGCGCGCCTCGCATCCTCGTGTTCGGCAGGCGCTGGTATCGCGCCGTCGAGGGTGAAGGCGACGCGGCGATCGGCATGCAGATGGATGTGGTCCGCGAACTCGCGCGGCCTGGACCGCCCAGGGTCCACGTCGTCACGCGGGTCGACGGGTTGCGCCTCGTCACGCTGAACAGCCAGGCGGACGCCACGATCTACGTGCGCCGGGCGACGGACACCGACAACGAGCGCCGTTTCGCTGCGCAGGTCGCAACGTTCCAGGTCGACGCGCTCCACGATGCCTTCGACCTCGCCAATCGGCTCCTTGGATACTTCGAGCTGCGCGATGGTCACGTGCCCGTCGTGCCGCCCGCGGCGCCGCCACGCATCCCGATCGACGTGGCGCAGCCATTCGACGTGGTGGTCGATGTCATCGGCTGCGTATTCGATGCCGAAAGCTTCGTCGAATTCCACCGCGACGACAGGGCCCAGGGTGGATCGACGCTGATCACGGGGCTGGCGACGCTCGACGGGCGCGTCGTTGCGGTGATCGCCGATCAGCCGAAGCACGGCGGCGGGCCGGATGCGCCGGGCACCGAAAAGTTCCGGGTGTTCATGGAATTCGTCGAGCGGAACCGCTTCCCGCTGGTGATGCTGTCGAATGCGCCGGGGTTCGTTCCGGGGACGAAGCAGGAGCGATTGCGCATCCAGCAGATCGGCGGCGAGTCGCTCGACGTCAATGCACTCAGCACCGTACCGGTGGTCTCGGTCGTTCTCAATCAGAATTTCGGGGGACGGCAGATCCACGCCTTCAGCCGGTTCCTGCGCCCGGGGGTCGTCTATCTCACGCTCGATCGCACGATACTTGCCGTCATGGGTGGGCCCGCGGCCTTCGACCTGTTCCATGGGCGGCGGTACCGGGAACTCGCAGCGGTCGGGAAAGGCGGCGAAGCCGAGGCGATGCGCAACGAATTCCTCGACGAATTCAATCGCAAAGCGCTCGCGGGCGCGGATGCCGCGTCCACCGGTGCGGTCGACTGGACGGTGGGCGGCGCCGACGCGTTACGGGACCACATCATGCGAGCGCTGCTGGTCGCGATCTCGAAGGCGGTCGCACCCGTCGATTCCGCCGGCTGAAGACGCCACGCGCGGCGCAAGTGGATATCGGCCACGGCCGCCGGTATAGTGGTGAGGTCGCGACAGCGGGAGGGAAAGGCAACGATCATGAAAGCGAACGTCGGCGGCATCGACCGCACTCTGCGCATCGTGGTGGGTCTCGCACTCATCGCGGCCACTCTCACCGGGACCATCGGAGCCTGGGGATGGATCGGGGTGATCCCGCTCGCGACGGGGCTCTTCCGCATCTGTCCCGCGTACTTCCTCTTCGGCAAGAGCACCTGCAAGACGTCGTGAGGCTCAAACGCCGCCGTTGAGCAATTCGATGGGCAGCGGCAGCGCGAGTTTCGTTGCCCGCTTCACCCAGCTCCGATCGAACGTCGCGAAGCCGGCGGCGCGCCGCCGATCACCACGTAGCGGGCGCCGCGAGGGTCCTCGCCGATGCGTTTGCCCCGCCGCGGCTACGGCAGGAGCGCGGACCCGAGCTCGAGCGCCGCCTGCTGCAGCGGCACGAGGAAGCGCGCCGACATCTCCTCCATCGGCACCAGCCGGTGCTGCAGGATCACGTTGATCCCGGCGACGACCTGCCCACTGGTGTCGTGCACGGGGACGGCGAGCGTGCACAACCGCAACTCCATCTGCTGGCTCGCGTAGGCGAAACCGGTCTCGCGAACCCTGGCGAGGATCGCCCGCAATTCGCCGATATCGGTCGTGGTGTGCTCGGTGTACGGGATCGGCCGCAGATCCGCGAGGTAGCGATCGAGCTCGGCGGGGAGCAGGTGCGCGAGCATCACGCGTCCGATCGACGTGCAGTAGGCAGGCAGCCGCCGGCCGACGTTCAGGAACGGCGACATCACGCGCGAGGTGGCCGAGCGCGCGAGGTAGACGATCTCGTCGTCGTCGAGCGTGGCGAGCGAGCAACCTTCGCGCAGCATCTCGCCCAGGCGGTCGAGGATCGGTTGCGAGAGGACCACGATCGGCGACGCCGAGAGATACGCGTGGCTGAACGAGAGCACGCGCGGCCGCAGGTAGAAGCGCCGCGCCTCGTCGACCGCGACGAAGCCGAGTCGCACGAGCGTGTGCAGGCTCCGCCGCACCGTCGCACGGGGGATTCCGGTCTGGTGACTGACCTGGGCGATCGACATGCGCCGCCGCTTGTCGGAGAGGGCGAGCAATACCGCGATGCCCCGTCCGAACGCGGTCACGAAGTCGGCGTCCTCAGCCATCCGATCGATGGCCGCTGCCGACAGCGCATGTCCCTCGGGGCGGGGCGCCGGACGCGTGCCGGGCGAGGGGCTCGCCGGCGACGAGCCGGCGGGAAGGGTGGTTTCGGCAGCATCCATCGGTGGCCTCGGGCACGGCGGGGGCGAGAAATGGGTGAGCACGTGTGCTTCTAGCGCACAGCATGCCCACTACACGGCCCTGCATTCGACCACGATACGCGCAAAATAGCCACCACGCAAACATTGTGGGCGCTACGCGAACCATTTGTCACCTAGCGCCCTTGACCGCACCCCCGGCGCAATCCTATCGTGACGGTTCCTTCTGCAATTTCGCCCGACGAGGTTCGATCATGGCCGCCGCGATCACCCCCACGAAAGAGATCACCCCCGAACAGCAGCAGGAACTCGACGAGGTGTTCGCGCGCGCGAAGAAGGCGCTCGCGATCATCGAGACCTACGACCAGGCGCGCGTCGATCGGCTGTGCCAGGCGGTCGCCTGGGCGGTCGCCAACAAGCGCACGTTCGCGCGGTTGGTCACCATGGGCATCGAGGAGAGCGGCCTGGGCGACGCCGACAGCCGCATGGGCAAGCGGATGAAGATCCGCGGCGTGCTGCGCGACGCGCTGCGCCAGAAGAGCGTCGGCGTCATCGAGGAGATCCCCGAGAAGGGCATCGTGAAGTACGGCAAGCCGGCGGGCATCATCGCTTGCATCGTGCCGACGACGAATCCGGACCTCACGCCGGCCGGCAATGCGATCTACGCGATCAAGGCGCGCGACGTCGTCGTCTACTCGCCGCATCCGCGCTCGAAGAAGACCTCGTTCGAGACGGTGCGGCTGATGCGCGAGGCGCTCGAGCGCGAGGGTGCGCCGGCGGACATCCTGCAATGCCTCACCAAGGTGAACATCCCGATGTCGCAGGCGTTGATGGCACGCGCCGACCTCGTCATCGCCACCGGCGGCCAGCCGATGGTGCGCGCGGCGTACAGCTCGGGGACGCCGGCGTACGGTGTCGGCGCCGGCAACTCGACGATGATCATCGACGAGACCGCCAACATCGAGGAAGCGGCGCGCAACACGCGCCTTTCCAAGACCTCCGACTTCGGCTCCGGCTGCTCGGCCGACGGCAACCTCATCATCGAGGCGTCGATCTTCGACCGCATGCTCGCGCAACTGCAGAAGGAAGGCGGCTATCTCGCGAGCGAGGCGGAGAAGGCGCTGCTGCGCAAGGCGATGTGGGACGACGAGCGCCACCGAACGTCGAACACGGTGGCGATCGCGCCGCAGCAGCTCGCGAAGATCGCCGGCTTCACGATCCCCGCCGACCGCAAGTTCATCATCGTCTACGGTGACGGCATCGGCAAGGATCATCCGTTCTCGAGCGAGAAGCTCACCACGCTGCTCGCCGTCTATCGGTACTCCGGCTTCGACCAGGCATTGTCGATGATGCGGGGGATCTACGAGGTCGGCGGCAAGGGACACTCCTGCGGCATCTACTCGTTCGACCAGGGCCACATCAACGCGCTGGCGCTCGCCGCGCCGGTGTCGCGGATCATGGTGCGCCAGCCGCAATCGAAGGCCAATGCGGGCGCCTTCAACAACGGCATGCCGATGACGTCGAGCCTGGGGTGCGGCACCTGGGGCGGCAACGTCGTCTCCGAGAACGTGCACTTGAAGCACTACCTGAACACGACGTGGGTGTCGGTGCCGATCAAGGAAGACAAGCCCTCGGACGAGGAATTGTTCGGCAGCTTCTACGACGCCGCCCTCGAGGGTGAAATCGAGACGATCACGACCTGATCCGCGCCGATCGACGAACGAAGGGCACGACTCCCATGCCGGCCAAGACCCCTGAAGAGATCCTCGCCGACGCTTCCGCGTGGTGGGATACGTCGCTCATCGACGTCGAGCCCGGGAAGATCGCGATCCGCGGCTATCCGGTCGAGGAGCTGATCGGCAACGTCCGCTTCCCGGAGATGATCTGGCTCATGCTGCGCGGCGAATTGCCCACGCCCGGGCAGGCCGACCTCCTCGAGGCGGCGCTGGTGCCGGGCGTGGATCACGGCCCGCACGCGCCGTCGATCGCGATCTCGCGCATGGCGGTCACCTGCGGGCTGCCGGTCAACGGCGCGATGGCCTCCGCGATCAACGTGCTCGACGACGTCCACGGCGGTGCTGGCCAGCAGTGCATGGAGGTCTACCGCGCGATCGACGCGCGTGCGGGCGCCGGCGGTGACCTCGTACCGACGGCGAGCGCTGTCCTGCGCGAGCGGATGGACGCCGGCGAGAAGATCATGCCGGGCTTCGGCCATCGCTTCCATCCGATCGATCCGCGCACCGAGCCCTTGTTCCGGCTGGTCGCGCAGGCGGTGGCGGCCGGCACGGTCACCGGTCGCTACGCCGCGATCGGCCGCGCGGTAGCCACCGCGCTCGAGGCGGCCAAGGGGCGGCCGATCCCGATGAACATCGACGGCATCACCGCCGTCATTTTCTGCGAGCTGGGCTTCGAGCCGGAGCTCGGGCGCGGCCTCTTCATCCTGTCGCGCTCGGTCGGCATCCTCGCTCACGCGTGGGAGCAAAAGCAGCGCGGCCGCCGCATCATGGGGCCGATGACACCGCAGATTCCGTACCGGTACAGCGGACCCGCGCGCCGCCCGGTGCCGCCGCCGGCGAAGCGCGGCCGGTCATGAACGCTTTCGCATCAGCGCACGGCCGCCGGCCGTGCCTTCCAGGGAGTCCACGATGCAGGATCTGATCTCCAACCAGCTCGTCAAGTATCTCGAGGCGCGCGGCGTTCGCCACGTCTTCGGGCTGTGTGGCCACACCAACATCGCGGTGCTCGCGGCGCTCTCGAAGAGCCGCAAGATCCGCTTCATCAACACGCGCCACGAGCAGATCGCGGCGCACGCGGCCGACGGCTACGCGCGCGCCACCGGCAAGGCGTCGGTGCTGCTCTCGCACCTCTCCCCCGGGCTCACCAATGCGGCGACCGGAGTCGCCAATGCGGCGCTCGACTCGATCCCAATGGTGGTGATCGCCGGTGACGTGCCCACGCATTACTTCGGCAAGCACCCGCACCAGGAGGTGAACCTGCACGCCGATGCGTCGCAGTACGAGATCTACCGGCCGTTCGTCAAGCGCGCGTGGCGCGTCGACTCGCCGCACCTCTTCCCCGAGATCATCGAGAAGGCGTTCGCGCTCGCCGAGAGCGGCCGGCCAGGTCCGGTGCTGGTCGACGTGCCGATGGACGTCTTCAGCAAGGAGATCGACGTCGCACTGTGGAAGCGCGTGCAGGCCAACTCCCGCGAGATCGCCAGGCCCTCGCTCGACGACGAGACCGCCGAGACGATGATCCGCGCGCTGCTCGCGGCCAAGGCGCCGATCATCTATGCCGGCGGCGGCGTTCTCCTCGCCCACGCCGCCGACGAGATGCGCGAACTGGCCGAGCACCTCTCGCTGCCCGTCGCGCACACGCTGATGGGCAAGGGTGCGCTGCCCGACGACCACCCGTTGATCCTCGGGATGACCGGCTTCTGGGGGACGAAATACATCAACGCGAAGTGCCGGAGCGCCGACTGGATCCTCGCGCTCGGCACCCGTTTCTCCGAGGCCGACTGCAGTTCGTGGGAGGACGCCTACACGTTCCGGATGCCGCCGACGAAGCTCATCCAGATCGACATCGACCCCGCCGAGATCGGCCGCAACTATCCGGTGGCGATCGGGGCCGTCGCCGATCTCAAGGCGGCGCTCCGGGTGCTGCTCCGCGTGGCGCGCAAGCTCGCCCCGAAGGGGGTGAAGCGCGACAAGCTGGTTGCCGAGATGGCGGCCAACCGCACCAAGTTCGTCGCCGGCAACCGCAAGGCGATGGCGAGCGATGCCTGGCCGATGCGCCCGGAGCGGATCCTGGCCGACCTGCGCGAGGTGATGCCGCGCGACGCGATCCTCTGCACCGACGTGGGCTGGAACAAGAACGGCGTCGGCCAGCAATTCCCGATCTACACGCCCGGCAGCATCTTCACCCCCGGCGGCTTCGCGACCATGGGCTTCGGCTCGCCGGCGGCACTCGGCGCCAAGGTGGCGCTGCCCGACCGCGTCGTCATCGCGCTGATCGGCGACGGCGGCTTCGGCCAGAACCCGGCGGCACTCGCCACCGCGTTCGAGGAGGACATCGCGGTGGTCTGGGTGATCATGAACAACCGTGCGTACGGCACGATCGCCGGCCTGGAGGCGGCGCACTACGACACCACGTTCGGCACCGTATTCGAAAAGCACGGCAAGCCCTGGTCGCCCGACTACGCCGCGATCGCCCGCGCCTACGGGGTCGAGGGCGTGACCATCGGCTCGGCCGCCGACTTGAAGCCCGCACTCGCCAAGGCGATGCGATCGAAGAAGCCGATCGTCATCGACGTCAACATGAAGAACGAGCCGGTGCCGACCGACGGGCACTGGAACATCATGGACATCTATTCGCCGGGAAAGAAAGTGCACCACGTCGCGACCGACGGCTGATGCCGCCGCGGCACGATCGTCGAATCCGAAGGAGAACACCATGAACGAGTTTGTCCGGAGCGCCCCCGCAACCCGTACGCCGACCGCGCGCGCGCAGTACCGCTCGTCCCCGCGGGCGAGCGGCGCACGGCCCGAGTTCTCGCTCGCGCACCTGACCGTCATGGGCTGCCCGCCGCCGGAGATGATCTATATCGCCGCCCGCGCCGGCTATGATTACGTGAGCGTGCGCACGATCTTCATGGGGCTGCCCGGCGAGCCGAACTACGGGCTCGCGCACAATCCCGATTTGCTCGCCCAGACCAGGCGCGCGCTCGATACCACGGGTATCCGCCTGCACGACATCGAGCTCGCTCGCGTCAAGGAGGGCATCGATCCGGCGAGCTACGTGCCCGAATTCGAGGTGGCAGCCAGGCTCGGCGCGCGCGCCTTGCTGTCGAGCATCTGGACGAGCGATCGCGCGTTCTATCTCGATACCTTCGCCGCGATCTGCGACCTCGCCCGGCCCTTCGGCCTCACCGTCGATCTGGAGCCGGTACCGATCGCCGGCGTCCACGACCTCGCCGGCGCGGTCGACGTGTTGCGCACCGTGCAGCGCCCGAATGCCGGCCTCATGATCGACACGCACCATTTCCACCGCGCGCGCGACAATCCGGCCGACCTCGCGGCGCTGCCGCGCGAGTGGTTCCATTTCGCGCAGATCTGCGACGCTTCCGCGGAGATTCCGACCGACCGCGAGGAGATGATCCACGTGATGCGCGAGGCGCGGCTGTACGTCGGCGAAGGCGGTATCGACATCGCGAGCATCCTGCACGCCATGCCGCGCATTCCCTATTCGATCGAGTTGCCGCACCTCGAACACGTGCACGAGACGGGCTACGCCGAGCACGCCTTTCGCTGCCTCGAAACGGCGAAGGCATACCTCGCCGAGCACGAGGCGGCATTCGCGCCGTGACCCGGCTTCGCGCGATGGCCGGGGCGCGGCGCGAAGGGGAATTCGCCATCGTCGAGCCGCGGCGCCGGGCGCGGGAAGCGGTATGACATACTGAAACAAGCGGTTACCGGCATCACTCGATGCCGGTCGGGATCCGGGCAGGTAGCTCACTACGGATCGTATTCATCACAGTGGAGGAAAGCATGACCCATAAGATCGATCGCCGTACGCTGCTCAAGGCCGGCACCGCGCTCGCTGCCGCGAGCACGCTTCCCGCCTGGGCGCAAGCCAAGCCGACGCTGCGCTTTGCAGCCGTCTTCTCGGACAAGGACATCCGCGCCGACATGATCCGGATGCTTTCCAAGGAAATCGCCGCCGATGCCACCATCGAGCCGTTCTACGGCGGCACGCTCTTCAAGCAGGGGACCGAGCTCGTCGCGTTGCAGCGCGACAACCTGGAGATGAGCAACATCGCGCCGCAGGACATCAGCAAGCAGCTGCTCTCCTGGTCGGTGCTCACCTCGGCGTACACCTTCCGCGACGCGAACCACGTGCTGGATTTCTTCGCGAGCCCGCTGGGTGCGCAGATGAAGAAGGAGGCTGAAGACAAGTTGCGGATCAAGATCCTCGGCCCGACCTTCTACGGCACCCGGCAGGTGGGTTTGAAGCCCAAGAAGAAGATCAACACGCCGGCGGACCTGGCCGGCATCAAGCTGCGCATGCCGCCGGGCGACGCCTGGCAACTCCTCGGCCGCTCGCTCGGCGCGAATCCGACACCGATGGCGTATGCCGAAACGTATACGGGATTGCAGACCGGCGCGATCGACGGGCAGGACAATCCGCTGCCCAACGTCGAGAACATGAAGTTCTACGAGGTGCTCACGCAGATCGTGCTCACCTCGCACCTCGTCGCCTTCGACCTCCTCAGCATGAGCCTCAAGAGCTGGAACGCGCTCGGCGCAGCGAAGCAGAAGAACCTGCAGGCGGCCTCCGACAACGCGCTGGCGTGGAGCGTCGGACAGCACCTGAAGCGCGAGAAGGAGCTCGCGGACAAGTTCAGGAAGGACGGGCTCGACGTGTACGTTCCCGACATTCCCGCATTCCGCGCCTACGCGCAGAAGGTGTACCTCGAGTCGCCGGAAGCGAAGGCGTGGGCGCCAGGAATCCTCGCCAAGATCCTCGCCGTCAAGTGACG
Source organism: Burkholderiales bacterium (assembly GCA_020852555.1). Taxonomy (GTDB): domain Bacteria; phylum Pseudomonadota; class Gammaproteobacteria; order Burkholderiales; family Casimicrobiaceae; genus VBCG01. Next base: position 13,253 of record JADZAQ010000233.1, on the reverse strand, counting down.
CATTGACTGCCGCCGGCGGGCGCGACGCCCGCACGGCGACAGTACGGAGGAGCCACCAGTGAACCTTGCAGCCCTCGTCGGCTGGATGCGAAAGCGGGCGGAAAACGTGGTCGCGGCGCTGCTCGCGATCATGTTCGTCTGCTTCATCCTGCAGATCGTCTTTCGGTACTTCCTCAATTTCCCGGTCGGCTGGACGTCGGAGCTCTCGGTCATCACCTGGCTCTACATCACGCTCCTGGGCTCCGCCTTCTGGCTGAAGGAGGGCGAGGAGATCCGCTTCGACCTCATCTCCGATCGACTCGGCCCGGTCGGGCAGCGCGTCGTCGGCTTCGTGGTCGCGCTGTGTGCCGTCATCCTCTTCGGGATGGCGTTGCCCAGGACCATTGATTACGTGCTGTTCATGAAGGTCGAGAGCTCGTCGTACCTCAAAATCCGCCTCGATCTCCTCTACGGCGTCTACATCGTCTTTGCCATCGCGATCATCGTGCGTTACGCCTGGGCGCTCGTCGGCGCCGTGACCGGTCGCGCGCGCGAGGAGATCGACGTCACCAAGACCACGTCCGGACTATGAATCTCGCCAGCCCCTTCGCCCTCGCGCTGATCGCCATCGTCGGCCTGAGCCTCGCTGGACTGCCGGTCGCCTATTCGATGATCGGCGGCTCGATCCTGTGGCTGTTCCTGTCCGGACAGGACATGGGCACCGCCGCCGAGCAGCTCCTGAACGGCATGATGACGAGCCAGCTCCTGCTCGCGATCCCGCTGTTCATCCTCGCCGCCGAGTTCATGAATGCCGGCCCGATCATGGATCGGCTGCTGCGCTTCTGCAACGCGATCGTCGGCCGCGTCCGCGGTGGCTTGGCGCAAGTGAACGTCCTGCAGAGCGTCGTCTTCGCGAGCATGTCGGGTTCCGCGCTCGCCGACGCCGCCGGCTCGGGCAAGATCATGCAGACGCTGATGACGCGCGACGGCAAGTACACGGCGGCGTTCGCCGCGGCGCTCACCTGCGTGTCGTCGGTGCTGGGGCCGATCATCCCGCCGTCGATCCCGCTCGTCCTCTATGCGCTCATCTCCGACACGTCGATCTTCTATCTCTTCCTGGGCGGGGTCGTCCCCGGACTCCTGCTCGGCGCCGTGCAGATGGGCCTGATCGCGCAGATGGCGAAGCGACGCAATTTTCCTGTCGAGGAGAAGGTGCCACTGCGCGAGCTGCCGGGCATCACCTGGCGCGCGACCCCGGCGCTGCTGATGCCGATCGTGCTGCTGGGCTGCCTGTACAGCGGCGTCACCACACCCACCGAGGCGGCCGCCGTGGCCGCCTTGTACGCGCTGCTCATCTCGGCGTTCCTCTATCGCAGCGTGACGTGGCAGGGCATTTACCAGTCGCTGGTGTCGAGCGGGCGGGTGACGGTGTCGATCGGCATGCTGATCGCCGGTGCGCTCGTGCTCAACTACGTCATCACCGCGGAGAACATTCCGAAGGCGCTCACCGCGATGCTGCAGACCTACCAGCTGTCGCCGGTTGCCTTCCTGCTGTTGGTCAACCTGCTGCTGCTCCTCCTCGGCTGCTTCCTGGAAGGTACGACGATCATCCTCGTCATCCTGCCGGTGCTCTTGCCGACCGCCAACGCGGTCGGCATCGATCCGGTGCACTTCGGCGTGATGGCAGTGGTGAACATCATGCTGGGGCTCGTCACGCCGCCCTACGGACTCCTGCTGTTCCTGATGACCAAGATCGCCAAGGTTCCGCTGCGCGCGATCGTGCGCGAGGTGCTCCCGTTCCTCGCCGTCATGATCGTGGCGCTGGCGATCATCGCCTTCGTGCCTGACGTCGTGCTCTGGCTGCCACGAGTATTCGGCTACAAGGGATGATCCGATGACCGTCAACCGCGATTTCGGGCTGGCCGGCGTGCTGGGTTGGCCGGTGGCGCACTCGCGTTCGCCGGTGCTGCACAACTACTGGATCGCCGAGTACGGCGTGGCCGGGCGCTACCTGCCGCTCGCGGTGCCGCCGGACGAACTCGCCGCCGCCCTCAAGGGGCTGGTCGCGCTGGGCTTTCGCGGCTGCAACGTGACGACCCCGCACAAGCAGGCGGTGCTGCCGTTCCTGGCCGAGGTTGAGCCGATGGCAAGACGCATCGGCGCGGTGAACACGGTCGTCGTGCGCGCGGACGGAACGCTCGCCGGCTTCAACAACGACGGCCGCGGCTTCGTGCAGAGTCTGCGCGACGAGGCACCCGGTTGGCGCGCCGACGGCGGGCCGATCGTGGTGCTGGGAGCGGGCGGTGCCGCAAGGGCGGTGCTCGCCGCCCTGCAGGAGGAGGGTGCCCGGGAGATTCGCCTCGTCAACCGGACCTTCGAGACGGCGCAAGCACTCGCGACCGAGTTCGGCGGCGGCATCGTCGCCGAACGCTGGGAGCGTCGTGATGAGGCGCTCGCCGGGGCTTCGACGCTCGTCAACTGCACGAATCAGGGGATGGTCGGCCACCCGCCGCTCGCCATCGCCCTGGATGCGCTGCCGTGCGCGGCGCTCGTCGCCGACCTCATCTACACGCCGCCGGCCACACCGCTGCTCGCCGCGGCAAAATCGCGCGGCCACGTCGTCGTCAACGGGCTGGGGCTCCTGCTCAACCAGGCGCGCCCGGCGTTCGAGGCGTGGTTCGGGGTGGCGCCGGCGATCAGCCCGGGGCTGCGTCGGGCCATCGCGGCGACGTTCTGACAGCGGCGGCCACGATGCTTCCCGCAGAACGTATCCGCTTCGATTTTCCCGGGCGCTCGGGTTGACCCCGCCTTCGCGGCGAGCGACCATCGCGCCCTTGTCGTCAACCTCGATCCGTCGTTTTTCCACCAAGGAGATCGTCATGAAGTCAAGCACCCTGCGCTTCGCGACCGCGGCATTGTTCGCGCTCGCGACTGGTGTCGTCTCGGCCCAGCAACCGATCCTCATCACCGGCCTGGTCGAGCTCTCGGGAACCGGCGCCACGTCGGGGACCAACTTCGACAACGGTGCCAAGCTCGCGGCCAAGGAGATCAACGCCGCCGGCGGCATCCTCGGCCGCAAGATCGAGTACACGTCGAGCGACACCCAGTCGAACCCGGCGATCGCCAAGGCGCTCGCGCAAAAGGCGATCGACCAGAACACCTACGTCGTGATGGGCCCGGTGTTCTCCGGCTCCATCCTGGTCAGCATGGAAGAGACGCGCCGTGCGCAGGTGCCGAACTTCACGGGCGGTGAGGCGGCGGCGATCACCGAGAAGGGGAATCCCTTCATCTTCCGCACCTCGATGACGCAGGCGGCCGCGATGCCCAAGGTCGCGCGCTACATCAAGAACAACCTCAAGGCCAAGTCGGTCGACGTGCTGTGGGTCAACAACGACTTCGGCAAGGGCGGCCGCGACATGATCGTCAAGGCGCTCGAGGCCGAGGGCATCAAGGTCGGCGCGGACATTCCCACCGAACCCGGCCAGGTCGATTTCTCCGCCGCGGTGCTGAAGGCCAAGCAGTCGAATTCGGATGTCCTCTTCGCCTACACCAACGAGGAGGAGTCGGCGCGCCTGCTGCGCGAACTGCGCAAACAGGGCTTCGCGAAGCCCGTCGTCGGCGAGACGACGCTCACCGGGCAGAAGGTGATCGAGCTCGCGGGTGACGCCGCCAACGGCGCGATTGCGCACGTCGGCCTGACCGCCGATGCCCCGCTGCCGACGGTCAAGGCGTTCGACGCCGCGTTCCAGAAGGAGTACAAGACCAAGTCGGACCACAACGGCCTCAAGGGCTACACCGCGATGTACTTCATCAAGGTGATGACCGAGCGCATCGGCAAGGTCGACGGCAAGGCGTTCGCCGCCGCGATGCACGGCGCGAAGATGACGGTGAAGGACAACCCCGGCGTGCTGATGGACGTCACGTTCGACAACAAGGGCGACCTCGATCGCGAGAGCTTCATGACCAAGGTGGTCGACGGCAAGCAGGTCGTCACCGACGTGTTGCCGCCGCTCGGGGCGAAGTAACGCAACACGCGGCTTCTGGTGCCGCCGCGGTGCGCCCGACGGGTGCGCCGCAGGCGGGGCTTGGCCGCCGGGGTGCACGCCATGAACGACCTCATCCAACTCCTCGTCTCCGGCACCGCGACCGGCGCGATCTACGCGCTCGCGGGGCTCGGCTTCACGCTCCTCTGGCAGGCGTCGGGGACGATCAACTTCGCGCAGGGTGAATTCGTCATGCTGCCGGCGTTCATCATGCTCTTCTGCATGATGGCCGGCGCCCCGCTGTGGCTCGCCTTCCTGATCACCTGCGCGCTGGCGATGCTGGTGCTCGGCGCCGGCTTCAAGAGGCTGATCGTCGACCCGCTCATCCACCACGGCGTGATTCCGCTGGTCATCGCCACGCTCGGGGTGTCGATGGTCCTCAAGACGGCGGTGCGGGCCGGCTATTCCGCCGAGGCGCAGCAGTTCCCCAGCTCGTTCCCGGCGGGTCAGTTCTCGGTGGCGGGCGTCACCATCTCGTACGCCGACGTCGGCACGCTCATGCTCGCCGCGGGGATCGTCGTCGCGCTGCAGATGTTCGTGACCCGGACCGTGACCGGCCGCGCGATGCAGGCGGTCGCGCAGAACACCGACGCCGCGCGCGTGCTCGGCATCAATGCGAAGCGGATGGTGCTCTACACGTTCCTCATCAACGCCATCCTGGCGACGGTCACCGCACTGCTCATCACGCCGACGTATCTCGCCAAGTTCGACATGGGCGAGTCGATCGGCCTGAAGGCATTCTTCGCGGCGATCATCGGCGGCTTCAATCAGACGCGCGGCGCGCTGCTGGGCGGCGTGCTGATCGGCGTCCTCGAGAACCTCGTCGGTTTCTACTGGTCGCCGGCGTACAAGGAAGGCGTCGCGCTGATGCTCTTCCTCATCGTCATCCTGTGGCGGCCCGATGGGCTGCTCGGCAAGGCGGAGGAGCGCAAGGTATGAGCACACGCAAGCATCTCGCCGGCCTCGCCGTCGTGCTCGCCGCGCTGGTGGTCGTCGCGCTGTTCTTGAAGCGCAGCGATGTGTATCTCCTGACCCTGTGGGCGGTCTACCTGATGGCAACGATGGGGCTCAACCTCACCGCCGGCTACGCGGGGCAGATGTCGCTCGGCCAGGCGGCGTTCTTCGGCATCGGCGCCTACGTCGCGGCACTTCTCCTCAAGGCATCGTGGCCGTTCCTCGCGGTGTTGCCGGTGGCGGCGATCGTCTGCTTCGTGGTGGGGATCGTCGTCGGCTTTCCGGCGCTGCGCGTCCAGCACCATTACCTCGCCTTCGCGACTCTCGGGTTCAACGTGCTCGCGTTCCTGGCGATGCGCAACGAAGAGGCGATTACCGGCGGCACCTTCGGCATCTCGGGCATTCCGCGGCCGACGATCTTCGGCGTCGACCTCGGGGGCCACCTTGCCTACTGGTACTGGACGCTGGGCTCGCTGGTCGTGCTCGGGGCGGCGCTGTGGTGGCTCTTGCGCTCACCGTGGGGCCGCGCCTTCACGGCGCTGCGCGACAATCCGATCCGCGCCGAGAGCCTCGGCATCAACATCACCGCATACACGCTGCTCGCCTTCGCGATCGGCGCCGCTTTCGCGGGCGTCGCCGGAGTCTATTACGCCTCGCTCGTCGAGTTCATCGAGCCCGGCCCCTTCCATTTCTCGACTTCGCTCATGATGCTGCTCGCCGTCATCGTCGGCGGGTCCGGCAAGTTCTATGGTCCGGCGCTGGGCACCGCCATCGTCATCCTGCTGCCCGAGTTCCTGCGGGGTTCGTCGTTGCCGTGGCTCAAGTTCATGCAAGTGTGGTACCTCGCCTTCTTCGGCGCCGCGGTGGTCGCGCTGATGATCTGGCTCCCCGGCGGACTCCTGTCGCTGCGCGAGCGCCTGCACCACAAGGGCGGACCGCAATGACGACGCCCTTCCTGGAAGTGAGCGACGTGCGCAAGCACTACGGCGCGATCAAGGCCGTGGACGGCGTGTCGTTCACGGTGGGCCCCGGCGAGATCGTCGGCGTGATCGGCCCCAACGGTTCGGGCAAGACGACGCTCTTCAACGCGATCCTCGGCCAGATCCGGCCGACGTCGGGCAGCGTTCGGTTCTGCGGCGAGGACATCACCGGCAAGTCGCCGCTCGAGCTTTCGCGCCGTGGCGTGGGCCGCACCTTCCAGACGCTGCAGGTGTTCGGGGAGCTCCCCGTTCGCGACAATCTGATCGTCGCTGCGCAGGAGTTCCAGGGCAAGCTCGTGGGGCGCCTCTTCGCCGCACCCGATGCGGGACTCGGCCAGCGCGCCGACGAGATGATCGAGCTCTTCCGCCTGCAGCACGTCGCGCGGCTTCCCGCCGGACGCCTCTCGTACGGCCAGCAGAAATTGATCGACATCGCGATGGCGTTCATGGCCAAGCCTCGTCTCGTCCTCCTCGACGAGCCCTGCGCCGGCGTCAACCCGAGCCTCGTCGACCAGTTGCGCGAGCTCCTGGTGAAGCTCAACAAGACGCAGGGTGGCAGCTTCGTGGTCATCGAGCACAACATGGACTTCATCATGAAGCTCTGCCCGCACGTCATCTGCATGGTCGAAGGCAAGGTGCTCTCCGAAGGCAAGCCCGCCGACGTGCAGGCGAACCCCGCGGTGCTCGAAGCCTATCTGGGGAACTGACCGTGGCCGAGAAGATCATCGAGTTCGACAAGGTCGTCGCCGGCTATTCGCCGAGCCTCACGATCCTGAACGAGCTGACGCTCGACGTGCGCGCCGGCGAGATCACGCTCCTGATCGGGCCGAACGGCGCGGGCAAGTCGACCGTGTTGAAGACGCTCTTCGGCTTCCTCGTGCCGCGCTCGGGCGAGGTTCGCTTCGAGGGGCGGCGGATCAACGGCCGCTCCCCGCGCGAGCTCCTCGCCGACGGCATTGCCTACGTTCCGCAGGGGCGCAACCTCTTTCCGGCGCTGACCGTGCGGCACAACCTCGAATTGGGCGGCATCACGCTGCCGCGCGGCGAGCTCCCCGGCCGGATGGAGCAGATCCTGGAACGGTTCCCGCGCATCCGCGAGCGCCTCGACAACCAGGCGTCGACCATGTCGGGTGGCGAGCAAAAGCAGCTCGAGGTCGGCCGCGCGCTCCTCTTGCGTCCGCGCGTGCTGCTCATCGACGAGCCGTCGATCGGGCTCTCGCCGATCCTGGTGCGCGACGTGATGACGCTGTTGCGCAGTCTCGCCGATGCCGGCACGACCGTGCTCATGGTCGAGCAGAACGTGCGCACCGCGCTCAAGTACTCGAACCGCGCGCTGGTCCTCGAGATGGGGCGGCTCGCGCTCGATCGCCCGGCGTCCGAGCTCCTGGGCGATCCGGACCTCAACCGCCTTTTCCTCGGTGGAGCCGCGGCCAAGCCGGCATCCGCGGTGGCGTGAGCCCCCGGTATCGGCATCGGCACACTCCCAACGGTGGCAATCACCGCACGCATCCCGGCAAGGACATCGCCATGAATCCCGGCAAGCCCCTATCCCTGCGCGGTCGCACGCTCGGCGGCGACCGACCCCTGATCTGTTCGCCGCTGGTCGGCCGCACCCGCGAGCGCCTCCTCGCCGAGGTGGCGAACGTCCACGCCAAGGCCCCCGACGTCATCGAATGGCGGGTCGACTATTTCGATGCGATCGCCGACACCGCCGCAGTGCTCGAGACCGGCGGCGCATTGCGCCGCGTCGTCGGCGATACGCCGATCATCTTCACGCGACGCTCGAACCGCGAGGGGGGCGAGACGATCCCGATCGGCGACGCCGAGGTGGTGAAGCTCTACGGCGCCGTCGCCGCGAGCCGGCTCGTCGACCTCATCGACTTCGAGATGGGCAACGACCCCGAGCAGATCCGCGAAGTGCGGGCGTCGACGCGTGCCTCTGGAACGTATCTCATCCTCTCGTATCACAACTTCGGTTACACGCCCGGCGGCGACTTCATCGTGCAACGTTTCCTCGAGGCCGAGCGGTTGGGAGCCGATGTCGCGAAGGTCGCGGTGATGCCGCGCGATCGCGGCGACGTGCTCACGCTGCTCGCGGCCACCGCGCAGGCCGAAGCGAAGTCGCGCATCCCGCTCATCAGCATGTCGATGGGCCCGTTGGGCGCGGTCACGCGGATGATCGGCGGCGTATTCGGCTCGTCGCTCTCGTTCGCGATCGGCGAAGGCGCGTCGGCACCCGGGCAGATCCCGATCGCCGACTTGAAGACGATCTACGAGATCGTCGCTCGAACCCGCGGCGCGCCCTGAGCGCGCGTTTCGCCTTCGCCTGGCAGCACCCCGGTTTGGCCGCGCCGGCAACGGTCGATCGCGGCATTTCCTTCCTATCCTATGGAGTAACGCCATGAAGCATCGTTTCACCCTCGCGGCGGCCGCACTTGTCTTTGCCGCCGTCCCATTCGCCTCCGCCCAGGACACGATCAAGCTCGTCAACGTGCTCGAGCTCTCCGGGCCGATCGCGACCGCCGGCACCAACTACCGCAACGGCGTCGAGCTCGCGGTGAAGGAGATCAACGCCGCCGGCGGCGTGCTCGGTCGCAAGTTCGAGACGGTGACGCTCGATGGCCAGAGCAACGCCGGTGTATCGAAGGCGATGGCGCAGCGCGCGGTCGACATGGGCGCCTTCGCGGTGATCGGTCCGACGCTCTCCGGCGCGATGGTAGTGAGCGCCGCCGAGACGCGCCGCGCGGAGATCCCCAACTTCACCGGCGCCGCCGCCGCCTCGATCACCCAGCAGGGCAATCCGTACGTGATCCGTACGAACTTCACGCAGGCCACCTCGATGCCCAAGGTCGCCCGCTACATCAAGGACGACCTCAAGGCGAATTCGGTCGACATCATCTGGATCAACACCGACTTCGGGAAGGGCGGGCGCGACGAATTTCTGCGTTCGGCGCAGAAGCTTGGCCTCAAAGTGGGCGCCGACATCTCGTCCGACCAGAACCAGGTCGACTTCTCGTCGGCGGTGCTGAAGGCGAAGCAGTCGAACTCGGACGTGCTCTTCGTCTACACCAACGAGGAGGAGTCGGCGCGGGTCGCCCGCGAGCTGCGCAAGCAAGGGTATGCGAAGCCGATCGTCGGCGAGGCGACGATCATCAGCCAGAAGGCGATCGAGCTCGCCGGCGACGCCGCCAACGGCATCCGCGGCCACGTCGCGCTGACCGTCGACGCACCGACCGCGGTGATGAAGGCATTCGACGAGAAGTTCCAGCGCGAGTTCAAGGTCCGCTCGGATCACAACGGGATCCAGGGCTACTCGGTGCCCTACATCATCAAGGCGGTGAGCGAGAAGATCGGCAAGGTCGATCCCAAGGCGTTCAACGCGGCGCTGCGCGACATGCCGCTGCACGTCAAGGATTACCCCGGCGTCCTCGTCAGCGTCAAGTTCGACAAGAACGGCGACCCCGATCGCGAGAGCTACATCGTCGAGATCCGCGACGGCAAGCAGGTCGTCCTGCAGACGCTGCCGCCGAACAACCCGTTCTGAACCAGATCGCGGCCGGTGACGGAGTCGTCATCGGCCGCCACTGCCGCGCACCAGCTGGTAGCGTTGCCGCATGCGGCCGATGTGCTCCGTGAGGATGGTCTCGGCCCGAGCGAGGTTGCCGCGCGCGACGGCGGCAATGAGCGAGCGGTGCTCCGCGAGTGAGCCCTTGCGCACCGTATCGGCGGCGAGGAGATTGTGGGTGCGCAACGCCCCCACCCTCCCCGAGATCAAGCGGTACGAGTCGGCGAGATAGTCATTGCCGCAGTGGCCGACCATCGCCCAGTGGAAGGCGGTGTCGGCGCGGGCGACGGCGAGCCGGTCGTCGGCATTGCGCGCGCGCTCCATGTCGTCGGCAGCCGCACGCATTCCGCGCAGTGCAGCGTCGCGCTGCCGCGCGAAGCACAGGCGCAGCGCGGTCGTCTCCAGCAGGGCGCGAAACTCCACCATGGCGACGACGTCGTCGTCGGTTGGCGTGAACACGAAGCTGCCCGCCTGCGGGCGCACGTCGATTACGCCTTCGATCTGTAATTTCGTGAGGGCGTCGCGGATCGGCGCACGACTGACGTCGAAGGCCTCCGCCAGCCGTACCTCGGAGAGCGCTTCGCCGAGTGCCAGGCGACCGTCCATGATCGCCTCGCGGATCTCGTCGGCGATCTGTGCGGCGCGCGAGCCGCGGGCTCGCGGCTCACCGATGACACCGGCCGGGCGGGGGAGGCGGTCGCGGATGTCGGCAGAAGGCGGTCGGGCCAAGGTCGCTGTCCTCGTCGAATGCGGCATCCGATAGTCGCCGGTGCGCGAGTCGTGCGCCGGAACGAGCCCGGCATCGAGAAGCCCTGGCCGTTTTCGCGCGCTACCGCTTGACACGATATCACGCGGCAACCTAGCATCTGGCATTCTAGTATGTCAGTCGCATCGACTCGACCATGCCTGGTTCCGCCGCTTCGCCTCTTGCAGCAGCCACGCCCCCCCCGCGGCGTGTCGCCGTCGTCAGCGGCGGAGCCGGCGGCCTGGGGATCGCCATCGCGCGGCGGCTGGCCCGCGCCGGCGTGGCGAGTGCGCTGTGGGACATCGACGGCGCCAAGGCGACGGCGGCCGCCGCGACGATTCCCTCCGCGCGCGGCTACCGCGTCGATGTGACCGACTACGACGCGGTCGTCGCGGCGACCCGCAAGGTCGTCGACGACTCTGGGCGCATCGATATCCTGGTCAATGGCGCCGGCGTCAACGGACCGATCGCGCCGCTTCTCGACTACCCGCTCGACGGCTGGCGCAGCACGATGGCGCTCAACCTCGACGCGGTGTTCTTCTGCTGCCGCGCGGTGGTGCCCGAGATGTTGAAGCGTGACTGGGGGCGAGTGGTGAACCTGAGCTCGATCGGCGGGAAGGAGGGTAACGCCAATGCCTCCTGTTACGCGGCATCGAAGGCGGGGGTCATCGGCATGACCAAGGCATTCGGCAAGGAGCTCGCCGCGACCGGCGTGCGCGTCAATGCGGTCGCGCCGGCGGCGATCGAGACGGGAATGCTCGCTCAACTCACGCCGGAGTTTCGTGCCGGCGTGATCGCGAAGATCCCGATGGGGAGACTCGGCCGTCCCGAGGAGGTCGCCGATCTCGTCAACTGGCTCGCGTCGGACGAGTGCTCGTTCTCGACCGGCGCGGTGTTCGACGTCTCGGGCGGACGCGCGACGTACTGAGGAGCCCTGTGACATCGCACGGATCCACCGGCCAGCAGGTCGCCCCGCTGGGGCTCGCGTACCTCACCGTTCCCGGTGCGCACCCGGTCGAGCAGATTGAAGCCGCCGCCGACACCGGTTTCGCGCTCGTCGGCCTGCGGCTCGTCGCGCCCCGCGGACTGCTGCTCGAGCACGATCCGGTTGCCGATCCGGGCCTACGTGCCGATATCGCCGGCGCGCTGCGCGCCACCGGCGTGCGTTTCTACGATGCGGACGCGCTCACCATCGCCGCGACGACCGACGTCGCCACCCTGCGCCGTCCGGTCGAGGTCGCCGCCGAACTCGGTGCCGCGCTGGTGCAGGTCGTCGTCGAGGATCCCGATCGCCGTCGCGCCGCGGAGCGGTTCGCCGCACTGTGCGACTTCGCCGCGCCGCTCGGCCTCGACGTCGCCCTCGAGTTCATGCGTTGGCGTGCGGTGCGCACCCTCGGCGACGCGGCGGAACTGCTCGACACGGCGAGACGCGCGAATGCGACGATCTGCCTCGACTGCCTCCACTTCGTCCGCTCGGGCGGCACGCCGGACGACATCGTGCGCGTCGGTACCGATCGCATCGCCTACGTCCAGCTCTGCGACGCGCCACGGGCCGATCCGGGCGACACGGGGCTGCTCGCCGAGGCCCGGGCGGGCCGCCTGCATCCCGGCGAAGGCGCGCTGCCGCTCGACGCGATCCTCGATGCGCTGGCGCCGTCTACCGTGCTGACCGTCGAGATTCCGCGTGCGATCGATGCTGGCCGCACGCCACACGAGCGCGCGCGCCTCGCGCACGACGCGACGCGGGCGTTTTTCGCGCGCCGGCAGTCCCGGCTGCCGGCGCCGGCGTGATTCCGTTTCACCCGCCTCACCCGACCCATACTCTGGAGGACACGATGCAAGACCGAATCCGCACCGCCATCCGGTGGCTCGCACCGTTCGCGTTGGTCGCCTTCGCCGCCACCGCAACTGCACAGCAGCCGATCACGATGCGCATCGCGCATGCGATGCCGACCACCCACGGCTATCACATCTGGGCCGAGAAATTCCGCGACGATCTCAAGGCGCTCGTCGGCAACCGTGTCGACGTCAAGATCTTCCCCAACGCTCAACTCGGCAAGGAGACCGAGTACATCGAGGGACTGAAGCTCGGCACCATCGACGGCGCGGTCTTTGGCCGCCACGGCCAGATCGACCCCCGGCTCGACGTGCTCAACCTGCCGATGATCTATCGCGACGATGCCCACGTCGACGCGGTGCTGCGCAAGAACTCGCCGGTGCAGCAACGGCTCGATCAGATCATGTACGACAAGGGCGTCAAGGTGCTGGGTTGGGGCGAGTTGGGCTTTCGGCATGTGACGACCAAAGCGGCGCCGGTGCACAAGGCCGCCGACCTCAAGGGGGTCGACATCCGCATCCCGACCGTCGACCCGTGGATCGTCGCCTTCAAGGCCTGGGGCGCCAATCCGACGCCGATCGACTTCGCCGAGCTCTACTCGGCACTGCAGCAAGGGGTCGTCAAGGCGCAGGAGAATCCGCCCGAGATCATCTACACCTCCAAGCTCTACGAGGTGCAGAAGTACCTCAATCTGACCTCGCACGCGAACATTCCCTCGCAGATGGTGCTCTCGCGCGTGTATTGGGAGAAGCTCCCGAAGGACGTCCAGGAGGCGGTGATGAAGGCGGCAACGTCGAGTCGCGACTTCCAGGTGAAGAGCACCCGCGAGGCGAATGCGAAGCTCATCGGCGAACTCGAGAAGAAGGGCATGACCGTCGTGCGCGACGTCGATCGCGCCTCGTTCGAGCCAGGCGCGCAGGAGGCGTACGCGAAGTCGGAGGCGAAGATCGGCAAGGATCTCATCGACGCGGTGCGTAACGCGAAGTAGTCCCGTGACTTGGCTGACCGCACTGCTGCGGTTCGTGCTGTTCGTGCTGATCGTCGCGCTGGTCGCGACGGTCAGCCTCGGCGTCGTCTGGCGCTATGCATTGGGCAGCTCGCTGTACTGGGCGACCGAGGTGCCGAACTTCCTCTTCGTCTGGCTGGTATT
>JADZAQ010000232.1 GCA_020852555.1 Burkholderiales bacterium | reverse complement strand
CCCGAAAAGGCGACAGGTTCGCGCAAATCCGCGTTCAAATCGGAGACATGCAACAAATGGCTCATTCCCTCAATCAATCAGTTACTTGCAGAACGCGCATCACGCGTTAACCGGACACTACTGGTCTGAATCATGAGTTTCCGCTTCACCAAGATGCACGGCCTCGGCAACGACTTCGTCGTGATCGATGCGATGCACCAGGACGTGACGCTCGATACGGCAGGCGTGCGCCGGCTCGCCGATCGCCGCTTCGGCGTGGGCTGCGACCAGGTGCTGGTGGTGGAATCCGCGCAGGGTGACGCCGACTTCGGCTATCGCATCTTCAATGCCGACGGTGGCGAGGTCGAGCAGTGCGGCAACGGCGCTCGCTGCTTCGTCGTCTTCGTCCGCGAGCATGGCCTCACCGACAAGCGCGAGATCCGCGTCGAGACGAAGTCCGGCGTCATCGTGCCGCGCATCGGCGACGACGGTCTCGTTACCGTCGACATGGGCGTGCCACGGTTTCGCGCCGAAGATGTGCCCTTCACCGGTGGAACCGGGGCAGCGGAAGAAGCGCTCGACGTCGACGGAACGACGGTGCAGGTCAGCGTGCTGTCGATGGGCAATCCGCACGCGGTGCAGGTGGTCGCCGACGTCGAGCACGCGCCGGTGACCGTGCAGGGGCCGCGCATCGAGCACCATCCGCGCTTTCCGCGGCGGGTCAACGCCGGCTACATGCAGGTCGTCGATCGCGCTACCATTCGCCTGCGCGTGTGGGAGCGCGGCGCCGGCGAGACGCCGGCCTGCGGAACGGGGGCGTGCGCGGCTGTCGTGGCAGGCGTCAGGCGCGGGATGCTCGACAGGTCGGTACAGGTGATCGTGCGCGGTGGTGAGTTGCGCGTCGACTGGTCCGGCGAGGGACGGTCGGTCGTCATGACCGGCCCGGCGGTGACGGCGTACGAAGGAACGTGGCCGCAATGACGAGGTCGTCGCGGCGAACAACGACAATGCGGGACGTGACGATGGATGCAGCGGCGGTTGCCGGATACCTCAAGGAGAATCCGGGATTTTTCGAAGACTACGCGGACGTCGTTGCGCAGATCTTCGTCCCCCATCCGCACGGCGGCCACGCGATCCCGATCGCCGAGCGGCAGATCGTCACGCTGCGCGAGAAGAACCAGGAGCTCGAAGCGAAGTTCCGCGAGCTCCTCGCGTACGGCACCGAAAACGACCAGATCGGCGAGAAGCTGCACCGCTCGACGCTCGCGCTCTTCGCCGCTCCCGATCTCGAGACGACGCTCGCCGTCCTCTACCACAGCCTGCGCGAGGACTTCGGCGTCCCGCAGGTCGCGGCACGCCTGTGGGGCAAGGTTCCCGAGCAATCGTACCTGCCCGAGCTCGCCGCGACGTCGACCGAGATCCGCGAGTACGCCGACCGCCTCGGCCAGCCGTACTGCGGACCGGTCGCGGCGTTCGAGTCGCGCGAATGGTTCGACGACGGCGAGATCCTGATGTCGTTCGCATTCCTGCCGCTGCGCACCGCGCAGACCTTCGGTCTCCTGGCATTGGGGAGCCCCGATCCGCGGCGCTTCCATCCCGGCATGGGGACGCTCTACCAGATGCGCCTCGCCGAGCTCGCGAGTGTCGCAACCGCGCGCTTCCTCCCGGCGAGCTGACGCTGCCGCGCCGCCCGCCGCGCCGTCGGCGGCGAACGCCGCTCTGCTCGACGATTTCGCACGTCACCTGGGCGCGCGGCCACGGCTCACTCGCGAGGCGTACCTGCGCGACGTGACGCGCCTCGCGATCGGAGCGGGGGAGCGACCCCTCACTTCGCTGACCCGGCACGATCTCGGCCGGCAACTCGCGTCGCTGCACGCGAGCGGCCTCGGCGGACGCAGCCTCGCGCGCATGCTTTCCGCGTGGCGCGCGTTCTACGGCCACGCGCTGGAGTGCGACCCCACGCTTCCCGGCAATCCCGCCGCGGGGCTCAAGGCGCCGAAGTCGCCGAAACGCTTGCCCTCGGCGCTCACCCCCGACGAGGCGGTGCGCCTCGTCGTGATCGACGATGACGGCGATCGCTGGTCGATTCGCGACCGCGCGCTCTTCGAGCTCGCCTACTCCTCGGGATTGCGCCTCGCCGAGCTGGCTGGACTCGACGTGGCGCGCATCGATCTCGACGGGGGCGAGGTGCGGGTCCTGGGCAAGGGATCGAAGGAGCGCGTGGTTCCGATCGGCGCCGCCGCGCGCGAGGCGCTCGGGCGCTGGGTGGGCGAGCGCGCGGGGCTCGTGCGCGCGGCGGAACCGGCGCTCTTCGTCGGCGCGTCGGGGCGGCGCATCGCGCCGCGGACGATCGAGCGGCGCCTTGCCGCCTGGGCGGTGCGGCAGGGTCTCGATCGTCACGTTCATCCGCACATGCTGCGCCACTCGTTCGCCTCGCACGTGCTGCAATCGTCGGGCGACCTGCGCGCGGTGCAGGAGATGCTGGGCCACGCATCGATCAGGAGCACGCAGGTCTACACGCACCTCGACTTCCAGGCGCTCGCCAAGGTCTACGACGCTGCGCACCCGCGCGCGAAGCGCAAGCGTTAGCTCACTACGCCGGGACGCTTTCCGGCGCCATCGCGCTCGTGAGCTCTTCGACCTCGATCGCCGCGGCGAGTTGGGCGAGCCGCGCGACCACACCGTAGGCGTAGAAGCGGTTCGGCGCGCAGCCCGCCGGCTCGCGCAGGTCGGGGATGCACGGCGACTCGAAGGCGAGCGGCACGAACTGCGCGCCGGGCGCGTTCAGGTTCTCGTCCTTGCCGCGCGCGGTGTGCACGCGGTAGAAGCCGCCGACGACGAAGCGGTCGATCATGTACACGACGGGCTCGGCGATGGCGTCGTCGATCGACTCGAAGGTCGGCACACCCTCCTGGATGATCACCGAAGTGACCTCGAGGCCTTCCTTGACCACCGCCATCTTGTTGCGCTGCTTGCGGTTCAGATCGCGCACGTCGTCGACGCTGCGCACGGTCATGATGCCCATGCCGTAGGTGCCGGCGTCGGCCTTCACGATCACGAACGGCGGGTCGGTGATGCCGTATTCGTCGTACTTGACCTTGATGCGCCGGAGGAGATCGTCGACGTTGGCGGCGAGGCATTCCTCGCCGGCACGCTCCTGGAAGTTGATCTTCCCGCAGACGCCGAAATACGGATCGATGAACCAGGGATCGATGCCGACGAGTGCGGCGAACTGCTCGGCGACGCCCGCGTAGACGGCGAAATGATGCGATTTCTTGCGGTTGTACCAGCCGGCCGAAAGCGGCGGGACGATCGGCTGGTCGATCCCCGACAGGATCGGGGGCGGCCCCGCCGACAGGTCGTTGTTGAGGAGCACCACGCACGGATCGAAGTCGGCGACGCCCACGCGGTGTCCGTGGCGCTCGATCGGCTCCAGCGTGAGCCCCAAGCCGTCGCCCAGGTCGAGCTTCGTGACCTGCGTGACCTCCGGATTGAGCGAGCCCACGCGCACGCGCATGCCGGCCTGGCGAAGGATCCCCTCGAGAGTCGCCACGTTGCGCAGATAGAACGTGTTGCGGGTGTGGTTCTCGGGCACGAGCAGCACGCCGCGGGCGTCGGGGCACACGCGCTCGACCGCGGCCTGGATCGCCTGCACGCACAGCGGCAGGAACGCCGGATTCAAGTTGTTGAAGCCGCCCGGAAAGAGATTGGTGTCGATCGGTGCGAGCTTGAAACCCGCGTTGCGCAGGTCGACCGAGGCGTAGAACGGCACCTCGCGTTCCTGCCACCGCGTGCGCAGCCAGCGCTCGATCTCCGGCATGCGCTCGAGGATGCGCCGCTCGATGTCCTGCAGCGGGCCGGTGAGCGCGGTGGTGAGGCGGGGAACCATGCCGCGGATTCTAGCGCACCCTCGCCAACCCGCCGCCCGCGCGCCGCCCTTTCTGGGGTCCCGGCGAGGTTCGGGACGTCACGCGTGTCGCGGGTCGAGCGCGTCGCGCAGGCCGTCGCCCAGGAGGTTGAACGAGAGCACGAGCGCGAAGATGGACAGCCCCGGCCACACGGCCATCCACGGCGCCTGCTCGACGTAGTTCTTCGCGGTGTTGAGCATGCTGCCCCACGACGGCGCGGGCGGCTGCTGGCCCAGACCCAGGAACGACAGACTCGCCTCCGCGATCACCGCTGCCGCGATGGCGAGCGTCGACTGCACGATGAGCGGCGGGACCACGTTGGGCAGGACGTGGCGCACCGCGATCCGCAGGTGCGTGTTGCCGAGTGCGCGCGCGGCCTCCACGTAGTCCTCGACCTTCACCGAGAGCACCTGCGCGCGCGTGAGCCGGATCAGGATCGGCGTCGCCGAGATACCGATCGCGATCATCGCGTTGCTGAGGCTCGGGCCCAGGAACGCGGCGAGCGCGATCGCGAGGATCAGGAACGGCGTGGCGAGCATCGCGTCGGTCACGCGCGAGATGAGCGCGTCGGCCCAGCCGCCGGCGTATCCGGCGACGAGTCCGATCGGCACGCCGAGCGCGATCGAGATCGACACCGAGACCACGCCGGCCAGGAGCGACGCGCGCGTACCCCAGATCACGCGCGAGAGGACGTCGCGGCCGAGCTCGTCGGTGCCGAACCAGTGCGCCCACGACGGCGCCTTGCGGATCGCCGACCAGGACGTCCCGAGCGGATCGTACGGTGCGACCCACGGCGCGAAGATCGCGATCACCATGAAGAACACGACGCACGCGAGCCCGAGCATCGCGGCGGGTCGCCTGCCGAGCCGGCGCAGCGCCCGGCGGCCGGGGCTCACCTCCTGCGGCAGGACGTCGAGCGCGAGGGTCGCCATCAGTCGCGCAGCCTCGGGTTGACGAGGAAGTACGCGAGGTCGGCAACGAGGTTGAGCAGGATGTAGGCGGTGGCGGTGAACAGCACCACGCCCTGCACGACCGCGTAGTCGCGGTTGAACACCGCGTCGACGATCAGCTTGCCGAAGCCGGGGATCGTGAATACCTGCTCGGTCAGCACCGCGCCGGAGAGCAGCGTCCCGAGCTCGAGCGCGCCCAGCGTCACCACCGGCGTCAGCGCGTTGCGCAGCGCGTGCTTGAGCACGACGACGCGTTCGTCGAGGCCCTTCGCGCGCGCCGTGCGCACGTAGTCCGACGACATCACCTGCAGCATGGCGCTGCGCGTGTGGCGCATGAGCACCGCCGCGATCGCGTTGCCGAGCACGAACGCCGGCATGATCATCGCGGCGAGGTTGGCCGAGAGATCGTCGAACGGGCTCACGTAGCCCGACGCGGGCAGCCAGCCCAGGCGCACCGAGAAAAACAGGATCATCATGATCCCGAGCCAGAAGTTGGGCGTCGACAGGCCCCACAGCGCGACCGCGTTCGCCACGTAGTCCGGCCAGCGGTTCCGGTAGATCGCCGAGACGATTCCCGCGGGGATGCCGATCGCGAGCGCGATCAGGATCGCGATGAACGCGAGCTCGAGCGTGACCGGCAGCTTCTCCGCGATGAGCGCGGTGACCGGTTTTTGCATGCGCAGCGACTCGCCCAGGTCGCCGGTCACCACCCCGCCGAGCCAGTACAGGTAGCGCACCGGCAGCGGCTCGTCGAGGTGCATCTTCTGGTGCAGGTACGCGACGACGTTCGGATCGCGCTCCTCGCCCGCCAATACCACCGCCGGATCGCCGGGAAGGAGCTGCTGCAGCCCGAAGATCAGGATCGTGACGAAGAGCAGCGTCGGGAGGATCGTGCCGAGGCGGCGGGCGAGATACGCGGACACGGCGAGCTGCGTCGTGCGGTCAGGCGCGCGCGTCCGCGCCGCTCACGTCAGCGGCGCCGGGCCGCCCCAAGCCGCTGACTGCGCCCCCGGTGGGGGCAGCGAGCGCAGCGGGCGTGGGGGTCGTTCATCGTCAGCGGCGCCGGGCCGCCCCAAGCCGCTGACTGCGCCCCCTTTGGGGGCAGCGAGCGCAGCGGGCGTGGGAGTCGTTCATCGTCAGTTGAACTTGAGGCCCTGCAGGCGCACCAGGCCATCCGGTATGGTGCGCAGCCCCGAGAGTTTGTTGGTGTACGCCCACAGCCAGTGACGGTGGTAGAGATAGACGATCGGCCGGTCGACGAGCACGATCGCGGCGACCTGCTCGTACGCCTTGCGGCGCGCAGCGACGTCGGAGGTCGTGCGCGAGTCGTTCAGGAGCTTGTCGACCTCCGGCTTGCAGTAACCCGAATAGTTGAGCGGCTGCTTGCAGGCATCGAACGAATAGATGTTGCCGTCGGGATCGGCGCGCCCGCTCCACGCGAGGACGTAGGCGTCGAACTCGCCCTTGTCGGCGAGGTTGAGCGACGTCGCGAATTCGGTCGAGCGGATCTTGACGTCGAAGCCCGCCTCCTTGGTCATCGCCTGCACGACCTGGGCGATCTTCTGCGCGTCGGCGGTCGTCGGCGTCATGAGCTCGACGGAAGGATTCGGCATGCCCGCGGCGGCGAGCAGCGCCTTCGCCTTCGCGACGTCGCGCTTGGGCACCGGCACGTTCTTCGCGTAGAAGGGATTGTCGGGGGCGACCCACTGATTGCCGACCGTCGCCTGGCCCTCCATCACGACCTGGACGATGCCGTCGCGATCGAGCGCCAGCTCGAAGGCCTCGCGCACGCGCGGATCCTTGCCGATCGCGGTCGTCTTCGCGAGATCGCTCTTGCCCACGTTGAGCGTGATCCCCTGGTAGCCGATCTCGGTGATCTTGGAGAGCTTGAGGCGGCTGTCGGCGGCGACCGCGGCGGCGTCCGAGGCGGCGAGCCGCTCGATGAAATCGAGCTGCCCCGACTTGAGGTTGGCGAGCCGCACCGTCGTGTCGAGGATCGGCAGGTAGACGACGCGGTCGAAGTGGATCGCGCCCTTGTTCCAGTAGTTGGCGTAGCGTTCGAGCACGATGCGATCCTGCGCGACGCGCTCGACGAACTTGAACGGGCCCGAGCAGACCGGATGCGCGCCGAACTTGTCGCCCGCGGCCTGCGCCGCCTTGGGCGAGACCATCATGCCGGCGCGGTCGGCGAGCTGGGCGAGGAGCGGCGAGAAGGGCTGCGACAGGTTCAAGCGCGCGGTCATCGGATCGACGACGTCGACCGTCGATACCAGCGAGAGCTCGCCGCGGCGGTTGCTGCCCGGCATCGTCTTGTGGCGCTCGATGTTGTACTTGACCGCGGCCGCGTCGAACTTCTCGCCGTCGTGGAACGTGACGCCCGGGCGGACCTTGACGGTGAGCGCCTTGCCGTCCGCCGACCACTGGTAGCTCTCGGCGAGCTGCGGGACGATGTTGAGCTTCTCGTCGATGTCGAAGAGCTTGTCGCACAGCGCGGCGAAGACGATGCGGCCGACGAAGGTGCGCGCGAGCGTCGGGTCGAGCATGTCGGGATCCTCGGCGAGCCCGAAGCGCAGCGTCTGCGCGGACGCGAGTCCTGCAGCCAGCGCGGCAGCGAACGCGAGGGACGCGGGAACGAGGCGGATCCGGGGGGCGAAGGTCATGGCGGGGCTCCTGTGGTCTTGGAGGAGGCTTGTGCGCGGTGCGGGCACAGGCCGGGCAGGATAGCACTCGATGCTGCCCCTGCGCACGCGGTTCGGGTGATCTGCACGCCGCTCATCTCATCCGGATGCGTGGCGAAACGCCGCCTGCAGCGCCTCCAGACGCGGATTGCGCGGGATGGCGGCGGTGCCCGGGAGGATAGGCTCGCGCGGGACGAGTTCGGGCCAGAAATGACAGGCGACGGCGTGCCCGCTCGCGTCCGGTTGCAGCGCCGGGGTTTCCTCGGCGCATCGCGGCCGGGCGTACGGGCAGCGGGTGCGGAAGCGGCAGCCCGACGGCGGATTCGACGGTGAAGGGACGTCGCCCTCGAGCAGGATGCGCCGCCGCTTGACCGCCGGCTGCGGGATCGGGATCGACGCGAGCAGCGCCTGCGTGTAGGGGTGCCGCGGCTCGTCGAACAGCGCCCGCTTGTCGGCGTACTCGACGATGCGCCCCAGGTACATCACCGCGATACGCGTGGCGATGAACTTCACCACGGCAAGGTCGTGTGCGATGAAGATGTACGAAAGGCCGAAGCGCTTCTGCAGGTCGCGCAGGAGATTGACGACCTGCGCCTGGATCGACACGTCGAGCGCGGAGACCGGCTCGTCGCAGACGACGATCCGCGGCTCGACGGCCAGCGCGCGCGCGATGCCGATGCGCTGCCGCTGGCCGCCGGAGAACTCGTGCGGGTAGCGCCGCCCGTGCTCGGGTGAAAGCCCGACGAGGCTCAGGATCTCGCCGACGCGCTCCCGGCGGCGTCCCTCGGCGAGGCCGTGCAGTGCGAGCGCTTCGGTGATCGCCTGCGCGACGGTCATGCGCGGGTTGAGCGAGGCGAACGGATCCTGGAAGATCACCTGGATCGCGCGGCGCCGCCGGCGCATCTCGTCGTCGCCCAGTGCCAGCAGGTCCTCGCCGTCGAAGAAGACCTTGCCCGAGGTGGGCTCCAGGAGGCGCAGGACGAGCCGCCCGGTGGTCGATTTGCCGCAGCCGGATTCGCCGACGAGCGCCAGCGTCTCGCCGACCGCGACGTCGAAGCTGACCCCGTCGACCGCGCGCACCGCGCCGGCCGCACGCCCGAACATCCCCTTGCGGATCGGAAAGTGCTTGACGAGACCGTCGACGTGCAGGAGTGCGGTCATCGGGCCGACCCGTGGGCGGGACCGGATCCGCAGCCGGCGTCGGGAGTGCGATTCACGCGGCCCGCGCCACCGGGGCGACGAGCGGCGCGCGCCAGCACGCGACCTCGTGTCCGTCGTGCACCGGCACGAGTGGCGGCGCCTCGATCCGGCAGCGGTCGACCGCGAACGGGCAGCGCGGGTGGAAGCGGCAGCCCGTTACCGGTCGCGACGGCGTGGGCACCTGGCCCTCGATCGCCGCGAGACGCTCCTGCTCGAGGTGAAGCTGCGGTATCGAGCCCAGGAGCCCGATCGTGTACGGGTGCTGCGGGTCGGCGAAGAGCGCGGCGACGCCGGCTCGCTCGACCACGGAGCCCGAGTACATGACCGCGACGTCGTCGGCGACCTCCGCGATCACGCCGAGGTCGTGCGTGATGAGGATGATCGCGGTGCCGGTCTCCTCGCGCAGCGCACGCATCAAGTCGAGGATCTGCGCCTGGATCGTGACGTCGAGCGCGGTCGTCGGCTCGTCGGCGATGAGCAGGCGCGGCTCGCAGGCGAGCGCCATCGCGATCATCACCCGCTGGCGCATGCCGCCCGACAGCCGGTGCGGATAGTCGTCGTAGCGCGTTTCCGGCGACGGGATGCGCACGCGGCGCAGCATCTCCGTCGCGAGCGATCTCGCCTCGGCCTTCGACACCTTGCGGTGCCGCAGGATGCCCTCGGCGATCTGGTCGCCGACCGTGTACGCGGGGTTGAGCGAGGTCATCGGCTCCTGGAAGATCATCGCGATGCGATTTCCGCGCAATTCGCGCAGTGCCGCGGGGTCGAGCCGCAGGAGGTCGACGCCGTCGAAGCGGATCTCCCCGCCGGCGATGCGGCCCGGCGGCTGCGGCACCAAGCCCATGATCGACATCGCGGTGACGCTCTTGCCGCAGCCGGATTCGCCGACGATGCCGAGCGTGCGCCCGGCCTCGACGCTGAGGTTCACGCCGTCGACCGCGGTGAACTCGCCGGCGTCGGTGGCAAAGCGCGTGACGAGATCGCGGATCTCGAGGAGCGGCGGGCCACCCGCGCGTGACGCTGCGGCGTCGCTCATCGCGCCTCGCGCCGCGCGCGCGCCGCGTGAAAGCGCTCGATCTCGGCCTCGATCCGCGCGCGGTCGATGATGCCCGCCGGATGGGTCTTCGTCGGCAGGCATGAGGCAAACGGCACGAAGCGCTCGAGGCTCTTCTCGTAGAGGCGCCGCAGCTCGAGGAACGGCTCGTCGTGGTCGTCGACGCGGAGCGTGAGCGCGGGATAGTCCTCGGTGGTGACGATGAGGAGCGCCGCGGCCTGCTTGCCGCGCTGGTCGCCACCGGCAGCCTCGCCGGCGTCGAGCGCCGCCAGGAGCCGCTCGGCGAACGGGTGCGTTGCAAGGCGCTCGTAGGCCGCAGCGGTCGCCGTGAGCACTTGCGGCCCGGCGAGCATGTTGCCGGCGACCGACCAGCCCGGCCCGGCGAGATGGCCGCACCAGTCGATGCACGCCGCTCCGGTGTGCGCGCCGACGCGACCTTGCGCGTCGATCACGTGCAGTTGCCGGTGGTCGCGGCCGTCGTCGGCGGCGACGAGCACGCGGACGACCTCCGGCGCCGGCGTGCCCTCCGCGAGCAGCGCGAGCCCCGGCTTGCCGTAGAGCGGATTGACGAGCGCCTGCGTCGACAGTGCCCCCGCACCGCTGTGCGCGTGCGGGCACAGCGCGCCGACGGCGAAGAAGCGGCTCGCGATGGCGATGCCGAAGGCGCCGGATGCGTCGCGGGCGAGGATCGACCAGGTCATGACGGATCGGCGGTCGGGTGCGGCAAGCCTATACGCTCAGGTCGCATCGAGCAGCTTCAGGCGCTGGACCTTGCCCGAGGGGCCGCGCGGCAGTTCGACGACGAAGCGGATTTCCCGGGGGGTCTTGTAGGCTCCCAGGTGCGTCGCGCAGAACGCGCGCAGCTCTTCGCGCAGCGCTTCCTCGTCGCGTGCGCTCGCGGTTCGCGTCGCGTCGCGAACGATGACGCAGGCCAGGATCTCCTGGCCGTAGTGCCGATCGGGCATGCCCACGGCGGCGGCGTCGGCAACCGCGGGATGGCGCAGCAACACCTCGTCGATCTCGCGCGGCGCGATGTTCTCGCCACCCTTGATGATGAGTTCCTTCATGCGCCCGGTCACGTAGAAGTAGCCGTCGGCATCGCGCCGGCCGATATCGCCGGTGCGCAGCCAGCCATCGAAGAACGCAGCGGCGGTGGCCACCGGGTTGTGGAAGTAGCCGGGGGTGACCTGCGGCCCGCGGATCAGGATCTCGCCGGGCTCCCCGTCGGGCAACGTCGTTCCGTGTTCGTCGCCGATGCGCGCCTCGCAGCCCGACGGGCGGCCGACCGAACCGATCCGCCGTCGTGCGGGATCGATCGGATTGCTGAACGCCGGCGCGACGGTTTCGGTGAGCCCCATCGTCTCGATGATGCCGATGCCGAATTTCGCCTCGAAGGCGCGATGGTGCTCGGGAGGCAGCGCCGCCGACGCCGAGCGGCAGAAGCGGATCGACGACAATTGCGCACGGGGCGGCGCCTCGCCTTCGAGCAGGTAGCTGATGATCGTCGGCACCACGTTGATCCACGTGCAGTGGCGCTCGGCAACCATCGCCCAGAAGCGCCCCGCCGAGAAGCGGGGGGCGATCGCGAGGCTGCCGCCGTGGGCGAGTGGCGCGAGCATGGTCACGGCGAACGCGTTGATGTGATAGAGCGGCAGTACGGCAGCGACGCGATCGGCGTGACCCAGGCGGTGCTCGGCGCTGATCGCGTGCGCGTTCGCGGCGAGGTTCGCGTGGGTCAGCATCACCCCCTTGGGCTTGCCCGTGGTGCCCGAGGTGTACATGAGGAGCGCGAGGTCGGTGGGCGACACGCCCGCCGATGGCGCGGTGGCGGCATCCGGCGTCGCGCTCTCGTCCCGCTCGCCGGGGATCGCGTCGGACTCGGGATCGACCTCGACGACGCGCGGCGGCCGATCGCTGCCGACGAGCAGCTCGCGCAGCCGCGGCGCCCAATCGGGCGATGCGAAGACGAGGCGGCACCCGGCGTGGTCGAGAACGTAGCGCATCTGCTCGGGTTGCGAGAGCAGATTCACGGGAACGACGACGCGGCCGGAGTACATGCTGCCGAGCAGCAGCCGCACCGTGGCGCCGCCGTTGGGCATCACGATCGCGACGTTCTCGCCGCGCGCGACGCCGAGGCGGTCGAGGAGCGCGCCGACGCGCCGGCACGCAGCGCGCAGCGCGGTGAAGCCGAGCGTGCGACCGGTCTCGCTGGACACGAGGTACGTCGCGTCTCCACGGTCGGCGACGCGCGCGTCGACCAGTGCCGTGACGGTGCGCGGATCGCCGGAGCGGTGGTATTCGAGGCTCATCGTCGGCGTGCGATCAGCGCCCGTGCTTCGCGAAGAACGTCGCGAGCAGGTCGTCGAGCGCGGGCACCCGCTCGGGAATCGGGCGCGCGATGCGCGTCACGTTCAAGTAGTGGCGCACGTTCATGTTGTCGCTGAAATTGTTGCGCCCCCAGGTGCCGCAACCCATCGACAGCGAGAACGGGAGGCCGTTGTCGAAGCTGCCGCCGGTGGCGATGCAGTGCGCCTGGTTGACGATCACGCGCGCGACCGGCAGGTGCAAGCCGAGCTCGAGCGCGCGCGCGTCGAGCGTGGTGTGCAGGCCGACCGAATGCCCGGCCCCCATGTATCCGTAGACGCCGGCGACGATGCGCTGCGCGTGCTCGAAGTCGCGCGCTTCGTAGAGGGCGAGGACCGGCGAGAGCTTCTCACCGGAGAAGGGGTGCGCCGGGCCGTGGCCCGATTCGGAGACCATCAACACGCGCAGGTCCAGCCGTTGCGCGAGGTCGTCGAAGCCGGCGCGCTTCGCGATGTCGCGCGCGGACCTGCCGATCACGCCGGCCGAGAGCTTCCCGTCGCGCCACATCACCTGCTGGAGCGCGGCCTTGCGCGCGTCGTCGAGCAGTGCGACCCCCCGTGCCGCGAGTTCGGCGAGCAGGCGCTCGCGAGCGTCGCGGACGACGACGACACTGTTCTCGGACGAGCAGCTCGTCGCGTTGTCGAAGGTCTTGGAGAGCACGATGCGCGCGGCCGCGGCGGCGCAATCGGCCGTCTCGTCGACGATCGCGGCGACGTTGCCGGCGCCGACGCCGAAGGCCGGCGTGCCGCTGGCGTACGCCGCCCGCACGTTGCTCTGCGATCCGGTGGCGACCACGAGATCGGCCTCGCGCATCAGCGCGGCCGTCGCCTCCTTGCCGATCGGCGCCGGCAGCATCTGGACGAGGTCGCGCGGCGCACCGATGCGGGCGAACTGCGCGTGGATGAATTCGAGCAGCCGCGCGCAGGTGCCGTAGCCCTTCGGGCTCGGCGCGACGACGATCGCGTTGCGTGCCTTCAGCGCATTGAGGATCTTGTTGGCCGGCGTCGCCGCCGGATTGGTCGACGGCGTGATCGCCGCGACGACGCCGGCCGGGCGCGCGATCTCGATCACGCCGAGCTCCGGATACTCCGCGATCACGCCGACGGTCTTCCGTCCGTGCAGGTCGCGCAGGAGGCCCAGCGTCTTGCGGTAGTTCTTGCGCACCTTGTCCTCGACGTTGCCGACGCCGGTGTCGGCCACCGCGAGTTCGGCGAGCTCGCGATTGCGGCCGGGCTCGAGGATCGCCCACGCGGCGGCGGCGACGACTTCGTCGACGCGCTCCTGCGACCAGCCGTCGGCGATGGCCTGCGCGCCGCGGGCGCGGCGCACGATTTCCTGCACGCCTTCGACGACGGGTTTCGTGTCGGTTGGGCTCATGCGCGCCTCCGCCTACCGCCCCGCGGCAATGGTCGCCGCCCGCCAATGGCGCAGCGCGCCGCGCACGATCGGCCAGAAGAGACCCACGAGGGCGAGGACCATGATCACGCCGCTGATCGGGCGGCGGAACAGCACGGTCCAGTCGTTGTCGAAGCTGACCATCATCGTCATGAAGTTCGTCTCGGCCAACGGCCCGAGGATGGTGCCCAGGACCAGCGGCGCGATCGGAAAGCGGAAGCGCTCGGCGAGATAACCGATGAGGCCGAATGCCGAGATCACGTAGAGGTCGGAGAGGCTGTTGCGGGCGGCGAAGGCGCCGACGAAGCAGAACACCACGACGAACGCCGAGACGATGGCCTCGGGCGCATCGAGCACCTTGCACAGCGGCTTGATGGCGAAGTAGCCGAGCACGCACATACCGATGATCGACAGGAACACCGCCGCGAACACGGTATAGACGAGGCCGGTGCTGCTGACGAACACCTGCGGCCCCGGCTGGATGCCGTGCAGCAGGAATGCGGCGAGGATGATCGCGGTCGCGCCGCTGCCCGGGATCCCCATCGCGAGCAGCGGCACGAGCGCGCCGCCGACCGATGCGGTGGCTGCCGACTTGGCCGCGACGATCCCCTCGGGTGCGCCGGTACCGAGCCGCTTGCGATTGGCACCGTACTGGCTCTCGAGCCCGTAGGCGACGAACGCCGAGACGGTCGCTCCGGCGCCGGGAATGATCCCGACGATGACGCCGGTGAGCGTGCCGCGCAGCAGCGTGAACTTCATGCGCACGATCTCCGCCCAACGCGGCAGCGCGGTGCGAAAGCGAGCCTGGCTGCCGCCCGCCCCCGCCTCGGACGCGAAGCCGGCGCCGAGCCGCGTGAGAACCTCGCCGATGCCGTAGGCGCCCACCATCACCAGCAGGAACTCGATGCCGTCGAGCAGGAACGGTTGACCGAAGGCGAAGCGCTCGGAGCCGTAGATCGAATCCACACCCACGGTGGCGATCAGCAGTCCCAGGCAAAGGCTCACCAGGGCGTTCACCACCGAGTCGCCCGACAGCGCCACCACACTGATGAGCCCGAAGAAGAGTACCGCGAAGAACTCGGGCGACGAAAAGCTGAGCGCCATCCGCGCCACGGGCTCGGCCATGGCGACCATCATCACCGCCGACACGATGCCGCCGATGAACGAGGCGGCGAGCGACCAGCCGAGCGCCTTCGCGGCCTGCCCCTTGCGCGTCATCTCGTAGCCGTCCCACAGCAGCGGCACGTCCATCGGCTCGCCGGGAATGCGGAACAGGATCGAGGTGATCGCACCCGCGTACGTTCCCGAGGCGTACATCGCGGTGAGCAGGATCAGCGCGGGCCCGACGCCCATCTTGTAGGTGAACGGCAGCGCGAGCACGACGCCCATGACCAGCGTCAGCCCGGGCAGCACCGCCACCAGCATGCCGAGCACGAGGCCGATCAGCAGCACCAGGAAATTGACCGGCGAGAGCACCGTCATCGCGCCACCGAGGAGCTGCGTCAGCACTTCCATCGCGGCCTCCTCAGCTCACGCCCAGCAGGCGCAAGAGCGCGAGCGAGAGCTCGCGGAACGGCCCGGCGCCGAGCGGCAGCGAGATATACGCCACGCGCATGAAGATGACGATCAGCGCGAAGCTGCCCACGACGCCGATCGCGGTCGCGAGCAGTGGCCGCCTCAATCCGCCGATGAGGATGAAGAGGGTGAGGAAGAGCGCGGTGGCGACGAAGAACCCGAGCCAGTCGACGCCGAGCGCGAAGGCGCCGATGAGCACGATGCCCGCCAGCAAACGCCGGGGATGCTCGCCCCCTGCCGGAGGGGGCACGGCCTCGCCATCCGCCGCCACTTCCGACGCTGCCCGTTGCCCCGGAGGAGGGTCACGGTCGCCGGTGAGGCCCTCGGCGGTGAACGCCGACTTGACGATCAGGCGCTTGACGACCTCGTAGGCGCACAGCACGCCCATGATGACGATCACGAGCTTGGGCCAGAAATCGGGACCGATGCGGTGCCCCTCCTCGGCGGCGCGCGTATCGATCTTCGTGGCCAGCCAGTAGAGGAGTACCGTGATGACGAGCATCACGAGGTGCGGCAACACCCGGCGCACGCGGTCGCTCATCGCCGCCAACCGTCGTCCGCGCGGCGCTCAGGACTTCGCCGGCAGGTTGCTCTCGATCCGGTCGAGCTCGCCCTTGAGGAAGGCGCCGGCCTTGTCCGCGGGGATGTAGCTGTCGGCGAAGGCGAGCTCGTCGGTCAGGTATTGCTTGAAGTCGCTGCTCTGCGCGACCTTCTCGATGGCCGCGGCCAGCGTCGCGATGTGCTTTGGATCGGTGCCCGAGCGCACGACGATGGCGCGGAACTGGCTGATGACGATGGGGAAGCCCGAGTCTTTCGCGAGCGGGACGTCGGTGTAGCCGGTCTGCGGCTGGTCGGCGAAGAAGACCACCGGCCGCATCTGCTTGTTGGTGAGGAACGAGCGCACGTCGCCGGCCTGCTCGATCACGATGTCGGCGTGGCCGCCGAGTACCGACGTGTAGCGCTCGCCGGGTGCCGCGAACGGCACGACGCGGAACTTGTAGCCCTTGGCATTCATCTGGTTGACGAGGATCTCGTCGACGCTGCCAAGGCCGGTGACGCCGACCTTGAGTTCCTGCGTGCGCGCGTCGGCGAGCAGCTCGGCGAAATTCTTCCACTTCGCGTCGGTCTTGACGAATAGGCCGCTCGGCTGCCGAATCATGATCCCCAGCGGGATGATCTCGGAGAGCTTGTAGCGACCCTTGCCGCCGGCGAGCGAAGCGAGGGTATCGCCGATGAAGATCGCCATCGTGTAGCCGTCGGCCGGCGCCGCCAGGAGCTTAGCCATGCCGGTGTTGCCGGTCGCGCCGGGGACGTTGATGACCGGTATCGAGATCTTGAGGTCGGCTTCGAGGAGTTTCGCTGCCCGGCGCGCGAGTTGATCGGCGCCGCCACCGGCACCCCAAGGCACGATCATCTCGATCGGACGCGACGGAAACTTGTCCTGTGCCCACGTGGCGCCGGGGGCGAGTGCCAGCGCGCCCGCCGCGATCAGGAGCGAGCGGCGCGATGGATCGGGTTGCAGGGCAGGGGCGGTGGCGTAGGGCGCAGGCATCGTCGTCTCCTCGTCGGTGCGGCGTGGGCGGTCGGACATCCCGGGCTGCGGGTCTCACGATGCTTCGTGGGCTCCGTCGGCGGCGCGCGGTTCGCATCATGCTATCGCCACTTGCGGTGCAACAAGGTCTCGATTAGCGTACTTTCGGATGCAAGAGGCGAGGAGGCCGTCGATGCAGAGCAACCAGGCGAATGCCGCCGCGGTACGGGCGTTTCGCGTCCTCGAGGTGGTGTCCAGTCGCGTGGATGGCTGCACGCTCGCGGAGATCGTCGAGACGATCGAGTTGCCGAAGCAGACCGTGCACCGGCTCGTCGGCCAGTTGCAGCAGGCGGGGCTGCTGGTTCGCGAGCCGGTGCGGCGGCGGCTGCAACTCGGCGCGCGCATCGAGCGGATGGCGATCGATGCACTGATGAACGGGCCGGTGCGCCGGGAGCGCAAGGCCGTCCTGCAGCGGCTGGTCGACGCGATCGGCGAGACCTGCAACCTGACGACCCTCGCCGGGACCGACGTCGTCTATCTCGAGCGGGTCGAGACCTCGTGGCCGCTGCGGATGACGCTCGCGCCGGGGTCCCGCGTGCCGGCACACGCGACCTCGAGCGGCAAGCTGCTGCTGAGCCTGCTGCCGAAGGCGCAGCGCGAGCGCCTGGTCGCGCAACTGCCGTTGCGCGCCCATACCAGCACCACGATCGTCGATCGCGAAACGCTCGAACGCGAACTCGCGGCGACGCGCCGGCGACGCATCGGCATCAATCGCGGCGAGCACCTGCGCGGCCTCATCGCCATCGCGGTCCCGGTGATGCTCGACCGGCAGCGCGCCTGCGCGGCGGTCGCCGTGCAAGCGCCGGAAGCGCGGATGACGCTCGATGAACTCCTGGCCCACGCCCCGCGGTTGCGGGAGGCGGCCGAAGCGATCCGGGCGACGCTCGCGTAGCGTCGCCCGCCACCGCCGGCCTTCGCCTTGACGAAGGCCGGCGCGCGGCTCAGACGTCCTCGAAGATCGCCTCGAGGCGGCGGTCGCGCAGCGCTTGCAGCAGCGCCTCGTGATCGACGGCGTTCTGCTTCGCATAGGCGAACGAGAACGCGGTCAGCGCCTTGGCGAGCGACTTGCCGCTGCCCAGGTAGCCGCTCAGCACCGCCGGATCCCCCGAGCGTGCATGGGCGCGCGCCAGCGCCCAGCCGGTGATCCGGGCGTAGTCGCGCATCGCGCGCGGTCCCCACAGTTCGACTTGCGGCTTCACCTTCACGTCGCGCAGCTGCCGCACGTACAGGTGCGTGCCGCGCCGCGACACCAGGTGGCCGAGGAAGATGTCCGACGACGCCTGCATCAGCCGCTGGCCGAAGACCACGCGCTCTCCTTCGGTCCCATCGGTATCGATATTGACGTGCGGTGCGAGCACCGAGCGACGCGCCTGCTTCAATTGCAGGAACAGCGGGTCGTCCTCCGCGGCGAACAGCATCGCCACCGCGCACATGGTGCCGACGCTGCCCACACCGACGACCTTGATCGCCACGTCGGCGAGTTCGTAGCGATCGAGCAGCACCCGCCGTTCCGGCGGCAACGATGCGCGGTAGGCAGCGAAATTGGCCTGCGTCTCGTCGGCGAATCCGGGTCCCTGCCATTGGTCGGGGTGGAAGATCAGCGGCGGCTCGTCACGGATGTGCGGCACGCCGTCGGTGGTTTGCGCCAGCTTGACGAACTCCACGTCGGCGCCACGTGCCTCGGCCTTGGCGCGCATCTCCAGTGCGCGGCGCCGCACCTCGGTATCGGTGAGCGAGTCCACCACTTGCTCGGCGTCGATCGTGTCGTACCACGCCTGCAGCGTCGGCATCCCGGCGAGATCGGCCATCCGGTCGGCGTAGGCGAGCACGGCCTCGTGCACCGCGGCCTTTGCGTCCGCCGCCGAATGGCGGTTGTGCTCGCTCGCGATGACGAAGCTCGCCGCCAGGCGCTTCAGATCCCACTCCCACGGCGCCGGGTACGTTTCGTCGAAATCGTTGATATCGAAGATCACGTGCCGTTCCGGCGTCGCGAAGCCGCCGAAATTCACGAGGTGGCAGTCACCGCAGGCCTGCACGATTTGCCCGGTGGACGCGGTTCCGGCGAGGTCCGCGGCCATGATTCCCGCGGCGCCGCGAAAGAACGCGAACGGCGAGCGTGCCATCCGGCCGTAGCGGATCGGCACCAGGTGCTCGATTCGACCCTTGGACGACTCGACCAACTGCTCGACGACGTCGGCGCGGTCGGTTGCCGGCGTGAATCCGGCGTGCGTGTCGCGCGGGCACAGGATGCGCAGCGTGCGCCCCGCCTCCTCACGCTCGCGCCGCGTCCGGTGGTGCGCCGACTTTTCGAGATAGGGGACCTTGATCGGCGGCGAGAACGTGTCGCT
>JADZAQ010000231.1 GCA_020852555.1 Burkholderiales bacterium | reverse complement strand
CGGTTTGGCAGGTCGCGCGTTTCGTGTGGTAGCGTAGCGTCCGGACCGCCCTCCTCGAATCAAAAGAACGGCTGGTCAGGGTTTTAACCGGGGCGGGCGGAAGGCGAATTTCCGCGACCAGGCCGTCGGCGCGGCGCGGCATACGTGGCGCGGGCGTCCGGCGGAGGTCGCAACCCACAAGAGGAGTGCAACCAATGTTCGTGAACTTCGATAAACGCGGTGCCACGCGCCGCATGGCGCTGCGTGCCGCGGGCGCGACGGTCGCCGCACTGGCGCTGACGGGCGTCCTCGCCGGAAACGCGGCGGCGCAGTCGCCGGTGACGATCAACCTCGTCGACGTCGCCGGCAATCTCGCCTTGACGCAAGAGGCGTTCGAGCTCTACGCCAAGAAGAATCCCAACAAGGTCGCCAAGTTCGTCTTCACCAAGGCGCCCGCCCCCGAGTTGCCCGCCAAGCTGAAGGCGATGCAGGCCGCCGGACGCTCCGACATCGACCTCGTGCTGACCGGCACCGACTTCCTCGCCGCCGGCATCGAGCAGGGGCTGCTCATCAAGATGCTGCCCGATCACGCGGGCAAGTTCCCGAATCTCATCGCGAACTACATTCCGGCCGCGGCGCAGATGCAAAAGCTCGCGCAGGACCAGGGCATCACGGTGACCTTCATGCCGGCGGGTCCGCTCCTCGAGTACAACCCGGCGAAGGTCAAGCAGGTGCCGACCACGCCGCAGGAACTGCTCGCCTGGTGCAAGGCCAATCCCAATCGCCTGATCTACGCGCGCCCGGCGAACTCGGGGCCGGGGCGCACCTTCATCATGGGCCTGCCTTATCTGCTCGGCGACAAGAATCCCAAGGACCCCGTCAACGGCTGGGAGAAGACGTGGGCGTACCTGAAGGATCTCAACTCGTGCATCGAGTACTACCCGACGGGCACCGGCGCGGTCATGAAGGAGCTCGGTGAAGGCTCGCGCGACATGACGGTGACGATGACCGGCTGGGACCTCAATCCGCGCATCCTCGGCATCGTGCCGAAGGAGTTCCAGGTGGCGCCGTTCAAGGGCATGACCTGGGTCAACGATGCGCACTACATGGTGGTGCCCAAGGGGGTGTCCGCCGACAAGCTCGCGGCGGTCCTCGATGTGATGGCGTTCATGCTGACCCCCGAAGCGCAGGCGTTCACCTACGACAAGGGCTACTTCTATCCGGGTCCGGCGGTGAAGAACGTCCCGCTGTCGATGGCGCCGGCGGCGAGTCAGGCACTGATCAAGGAGTTCGGCCGTCCGGAATACGAGAAGTGGTTCGCCGAATTCCCGCACACGCAGTCGCTCGAAGCCAAGGCGCAAGTCGACGCGTTCCGCATCTGGGACCAGCAGGTCGGCGCGCAGAAGACGAAGTAATAGCCGCCGTCACGCGCGTGATGCCTCGTCGCCTGCCGCCCGCAGCGTCGCCGCATCACGCGTTGGTGCGCGGCGCGATCGTGGCGGGCGCCGGCCTCGCGCCCTTGCGCCGCCGCTACGGCACGCGCCCCGCGGCGTGCGCGTGACACCGGCTCTCTACCCACCCTCATGATCAAGCACGACTTCTCGGAGCTTCGCCTCGATCGCGTCACGCGACGTTTCGCCGGTGCGCAAGGCAAGGCGTTCAACGCGCTCGACGAGATGTCGCTCACCATCCGGCGCGGTGAGTTCATCTGTCTCCTCGGCCCCTCGGGCTGCGGCAAGTCGACCGCGCTCAACTGCATCGCGGGTCTCTTTCCGCTCTCCGGCGGCGCGATCTGGCTCGACGACCAGCGTATCGACACGCTGCCGACCGAAAAGCGCGGCTTCGGGATGGTGTTCCAGAACTACGCGCTGTTTCCGCACATGAGCGTCGCGCGCAACGTGGGCTTCGGCCTGCGTATGCGCGGGGTGGCCGCCGACGAGATCGCGCGTCGCGTCGACACCGCGCTCGCGATGGTGCAGCTCGTCGGCCAGGCGCAGAAGCTGCCGGGACAACTCTCCGGCGGCCAGCAGCAGCGCGTGGCGATCGCGCGCGCGATCGTGATCGAGCCGCCGCTGGTGCTGATGGACGAGCCGCTGTCGAATCTCGACGCCAAGCTGCGCGTCGAGACGCGCGCCGAGATCCGCCGCATCCACCGCGAGCTCGATCGGGCGACGATCTACGTCACGCACGACCAGGACGAGGCACTGTCGCTCGCCGATCGCATCGTGGTGATGAAGGACGGAGTGGTGCAGCAGGTGGGTCCGCCGCCCGAGGTGTACGAGGAGCCCGCGAACCTGCACGTCGCCCGTTTCATGGGCTATCGCAACGTGCTCGAGCTCGAGGTGGCGGGCGGCGATGGGCAGGCGGTGGCGCTGCGCGGGCCCGGCATCGAGCTCGCGGCGCGCGTCAAGCAGGCGCCCACCGGCAAGCGCGCGACGCTCGCCATCCGACCTGAGGAAATCACGGTGGTCGACAGCGCCGGGCTGAACACGGTCACCGGCAAGGTCGACAACGTCGAGTACGCCGGGCGCGACGCGCTGGTCGACGTCGTCATCCCGGGCGAGCACGTGCTGCACGTGCGCGGTCCGGTGACGTTGCGGCGCGGCGACACGATCCACGTGCACCTGCCGCCCGAGCGCGCGCTGGTGTATCCGACGGAAGGCAGCGCGGCATGAGCCCGCGGCGCCGCCGCGCAGCGGTAAGCGGGGGGGTCGTGTCATGAGCAGCGCACCCGCCCTCGCCGGAGCGCGCGCCGACGCGCGGCCGCCGTTCGATCGGATCCTGCTCCTCGTGCTGCCGGCGGCGGTGTTCATGCTGGCGCTTTTCGTCTATCCGTTCCTCTATGGCCTGTGGCTGTCGTTCCAGACCAAGGAGGGCGGCGCGCTGGCCAACTACATCCACTTCTTCACCACCGACAACCTCTATCCGACGATCTGGATCACGCTCAAGCTCGCGCTGCCGGCGACGATCATCAACGTCGGCCTCTCGCTGCCCATCGCCTACCGGCTGCGCCGCAAGAGCCGCTTCCAGCGCTGGGTGACCACGCTCCTCGTGGTGCCGATCACGCTCGGCACGGTGCTCGTCGCCGAAGGGATGCTGATCTACTTCGGCCCCAAGGGCTGGCTCTCGCAGTTCGTGCAGCTCATCCACCTCTACGACGGGCCGATCCGGCTCACGCACAATTTCTGGGGCGTGCTGATCTCGCTGGTGATCTCAGGCTTCCCGTTCACGTTCCTGCTCATCCTCTCCTACATCACCGGCATCGATCCGGTCCTGGCGCGCGCGGCGTCGACGCTCGGTGCGGGACCGCGCCAGCAGTTCATGCAGATCTACCTGCCGCTGCTGGCGCCGGGGCTCGCGATCTGCTTCTGCCTCGCTTTCGTGCAGGCGTTCTCGGTCTTTCCGTCGGCGGTGCTCCTCGGCTCACCCGCCGGACCCACACGGGTGATCTCGATTGCCGCCTACGAGGCGGCGTTCGAGCAGTACGACTACGCGCTCGCTTCGGCGATCGCGATGATCATGGGCGCGGTGCAGCTCCTGATCGTGGTGGCGGTGCTCGGCCTGCGCAAGGCGTTCTATCGCGGGCCGGTGGCCGGAGGCAAGGGATGAGCGCCGGCCCCGCGAACACGATGGCCGGTGCCTCCGCCGAGTGGCATCAGCGCGCCTGGCGCGGCTTGCTCACCGGCGTCATGGCGCTCTTCCTCGTCAACGTCGGGCTCATCATCGCCGCGGTCGCGACGAGCTCGTTCGCCCGTCGCTGGCTCGGCACCTGGCTGCCCGAAGGCTGGACGGTGAGCTGGTACGCGGAGGCGTGGAAGGAATTCCAGCTCCTGCACGTGCTGTGGGTCACGGTCGAGGTCGTCTTCGCGGTCGTGCTGCTCTCGCTCATCCTGGGCGTGCCGGCGGCGTACACGCTCGCCCGCCGCGAGTTCGCCGGCAAGAAGGCGCTGATGCTGCTCTTCCTGCTGCCGCTCATGGTGCCGCCGTTCACCTACGGCATACCGCTTGCGACCGTCCTCTACCAGGCGCACGTCGGCGGCACGCTGTGGGGTGTGATCCTCGCCAATCTCATCCCGACGGTGCCGTTCGTGATCCTGGTGATGACGCCGTTCATCGAGCAGATCGACATCAACCTCGAATCGGCGGCGCGCGTGTTCGGTGCCAGTACGCTGAACGTGTTCCGCCACGTGCTGGTGCCGCTGCTGGCGCCGGGGATCCTCGCCGCGTCGCTGCTCGTGCTGGTGCGCACGATCGCGATGTTCGAGCTCACCTTCCTCACCGCCGGCGGCGATTCGCAGACGCTCGTCGTCGCGCTGTACTACGCGGTGTTCGCCGCGGGGGTGCGCGCACCGCAGTCGGTCGACGCGATGGCGATGATCTACATGGCGGTGACGCTGGTGTGGCTCCTCATTGCGATGCGCTTCGTCGATCCGACGCAACTCGTGAGCCGCGTCAAGGAGACTCCGCGTGCGACGTAGCGGCGCGCCGCCGGCGGTGCGCGTGACCCTGCGTCAGCGCGGTTCCGCGCCCGCGGGCCAATAGTCGGAGTCGGGTGTCGCGCGCGCCCCGAAGATCGCCTGGCCGACCCGCACCACCGTCGCGCCTTCCTCGATGGCGATCTCGTAGTCACCGGACATCCCCATCGACAACTCGTCGAGTGCGATTCCGTCCGGCGCGGCGGCGCGCAACCGGTCGCGCAGGTCGCGCAGCAGCACGAAGCAGCGGCGCACCCGCGCCGGCTCCGCGGAGAGGATCGCGAGCGTCATCAACCCGCGCACGCGCAGCGCCGCAAAGGCGGGCAACGCGTGCAGGAAGGCTGCCGCGTCGGCGGGGGACAGGCCATACTTGCTCGCCTCGCCGGACGTGTTGACCTGGACCAGCACGTCGAGCGCACGGCCCTCGGCCTGCAGGCGCCGATCGAGCGCCTCGGCGACGCGCAAGGAATCGAGCGCCTGGAACTCGGCGGCGCAGCGCGCGACGAGCTTCGCCTTGTTGGTCTGCAGGTGGCCGATCACCGACCAACGCAGGTCGGTGAGGTCCGCCATCGCTTCCCACTTGCGATACGCCTCCTGCGGCTTGTTCTCGCCGAACTCACGGCAGCCGGCGGCGTAGGCGAGGCGGATCGTGGCTTCGCCCTTGGTCTTGCTCACCGGCAGCAGGCGCACGCTGGCGGGGTCACGTCCGACCCGCTGGCAGGCGGCCGCGATGCGCGCGCGCACCGCGGCGAGATTGTGGCGGAAGTCGTCGAGTGTGGTCGCCTGCGGCCAGCGGCCGTGGTGCTCGTGCAGGGTGGGCGTGTTCACGGATGCGCCGGTCCTCGTTCGACGATGCGGGACCGGCCACCGATGCTACCTGTTGACCTTGCCCGGGAGCGATAGGTTACCCGATGCCACCTTGAAGACATTGACGACGCACAGCAGCGGGTTGTGCACGCTGGCGTTGACGCGCAGCGCCGCGGTGACGCCATCGAAGTTGCTCGCCTCGACGACGCCGATGTCGTCGAAGGGCACGCGCACCTCGACGCTCCGGCCGGTGAAGGTCGGCGTCCAACCCGGGCTGTCGATCAGGATCGGCAGGCCGGGCCAGGTCTTGGGCAGGCGCGGCTTGGTGCCTTCGGGGATGTCGACCACCTTCAGCGCGTCCTTGCCGCAGGCGGCGTCGGGCTGCAGGACGACCCAATGCGAGTGCCAGACACCGCCGTCGTTACCGAGCTTGCCATCGCCGTTCTCGTCGAACAGCGGCGTGTCGTCGAAGTCGGGGTGCGCCGTGACCGCGAAGGCGAGGATGCCGGCCTTGGGCTCGAAGCCGACGACCGATGGGTCGAGAGTCGTCGGCCAGACGTAGGAGAACACCGAACTGCCGGCGAGCTTTCCGGACTTGGCGGGACGGCTGGCCCCGGCCTTGCCCGAAACGGCCATCTGGAAGATCGCGACGTTGCCCTTCGTCGAGATCCGCGTCTGGACGATGTCGAAGGGCGCCTTCACCGTCTTGTCGGCCTTCGTGGAGACGCCGGCGGTCGGGCCCGCATCGGCGGCGAGCGCATTGCCGCCGATACCGGTCAGAAGGGCAGCGAGGAGGAGGGGGAGCTTCGAGGAATGCACGGTTTGTCCTTTCGGCGAAT
Organism: Burkholderiales bacterium; assembly: GCA_020852555.1. GTDB lineage: Bacteria > Pseudomonadota > Gammaproteobacteria > Burkholderiales > Casimicrobiaceae > VBCG01. The sequence goes on along the minus strand of JADZAQ010000231.1, from coordinate 14,457 downwards.
GAATCACGGGAGGCAGTATGGGCATCGTTTCTGTATGATGGGATTCAATTCGTCCAGGTAACGCATCATTTCGTCCAAATGCAAGCGCCCACTCCGATCGATCGCCTCTCCGGCATCCTCGACCGCTTCCGCGTCCGCGCGCAGTTGCATCACGCCGGTGCGCTCTGCGGTCTCAACCACTTCGATGCCGGCGCCGGGCACGGCTATCTGCACGTGCTGCGTCGCGGCGCGCTGGAGGTGAGTCACCCGGGGGCGCGGGACGTGCCGGAGCGGATGCGCTTCGCCGAGCCGACGCTGCTGCTGTACGTGCGGCCCTTCACGCATCGCTTTCACAATCCGCCGGCGGACGGGCCGGACTTCACCTGCGCGCGCCTGATCTTCGAGGGTGGTGCGGACAATCCCCTGGCGCGCGCGCTGCCGCCGTTGATCGCGCTCCCCTTGGCGCGGGTCCCGGGCCTGCACTCGGCGCTCGATCTGCTGTTCGCCGAGACCGACCGGATCCGCTGCGGGCAGCGCCTTCTCGCCGATCGGCTGTTCGAGGTCGTCGTGCTCCAGTTGTTGCGCTGGCTGCTCGATCATCCAGAAGAGGCCGGGGTGCGTCCTGGCCTCGTCGCCGGGCTGTCGGATCCGCGCCTCGCCCGCGCGCTCGCGGCGATGCACGATGCGCCTGGCGAGCGGTGGACGCTCGCCGGCATGGCGTCTCGTGCTGGTATGTCACGGACGGCGTTCGCCGATACGTTTCGGGAGGTCGTCGGCCAGACGCCCGCGGACTACCTGAGCGGCTGGCGTATCGCGCTGGCACAAAGTCGGCTGCGCGAGGGCCGACCGCTCAAGATCCTCGCTGACGAGCTGGGCTACGCCAATCCGTCCGCGCTCTCGCGCGCCTTCACGGCCCGGGTCGGGCGCTCGCCGCGTGACTGGCTGGCGACGGCATCGACCTGAGCATTCGGCTCGAGGCGTCGATGGCTACGGCGCGCGCACCCGCGGCGCCGCGCCGATCTGCACCAGGCACTTGCCGAACGTGGCACCCGACAAGAGTGCGAGGAAGGCCGCAGGTGTCTGCTCGATACCCTGCACGACGTGCTCCGCGTAGCGCAGACGTCCCTCGCGGATCCACGCGGACGCCTGCTGCCGGTATTCGTTCATGCGCGCGAGGTGCTCGCGGACGCTGAACGCCGTGACGCTCGCCCGGTGCGCGAGCAGGTGGCGCAGCGGCGGTCCCGGCACGTCGGGGCGTCCATATTCCGCGACGAGCCCGCACAGCGCGATGCGCGCACCGTGACGCAATCGCTCCCATGCCGCCGCGGTGACCGCGCCGCCAGTGTTGTCGAAGTACGCGTCGATCCCGTCGGGGCAGGTGTGGGCGAGTTGTGCGACGAAGTCGGGCGCCCGATGGGAGAGGCACGCCGCGAAGCCGAAGTCGCGCACGATCCGCGCGCACTTGTCGGGCGCTCCCGCGACGCCGATCACGCGCGCGCCCTGCATTGCCGCGAGCTGCCCCGCGACCGAGCCCACCGCCCCACCCGCGGCGGAGACGAGCACCACGTCGCCCACCCGTGGCTTGCACAGGTCGAGCATGCCGACCCAGGCGGTGAGCCCGGGTGAGCCCAGGACGCCGACGTAGGTGGAGAGCGGGCCCTGCGTCGGGTCGAGCCTCGTGAGGCGCTCGCCGGCGACGGTGGGCTGCGACTGCCACCCGGTTTCGCCCAGCACGACGTCGCCAGCGGCAAAGCGTGGATCGCGCGACTCGAGCACTTCGCTGATCGCGCGGCCGATCGGCGTGTCGCCCGGACGCGGCGGTGCGCCGTAGCCCGGGGCACCGCCGAGCCAGTGGCGCTGATACGGGTCGAGCGAGAGGTAGATCGACCGCAGCCGCACCTCGCCGTCCCCCGCTGGGCGGACGGCTTCGTCGACCAACTCGAAATCGGTTGCGGCCAGCGCCGGCCCCGGCACCCGCACGAGCCGCCAGCGCTGGTTCATGTCGGCGTCACTCGAGCTTGATGTCGAGCGACTTCACGATCCGTCCCCACTTCGTGTTCTGCTCGACGAAGAACTGCTCGAATTGCGCCGCGCTGCTGCCGACCGGCGTGACGCCGAGCGCCACGATGCGCTTCGCGGTCTCGGGATCCTTGACGACGGCGGCAGCGGTTTCGGCGATCTGCCGAACGATCTCGGGCGGCGTCTTCCCCGGTGCCATCACGCCCCACCAGAACTGCTCCTCGAACGCGACACCCGCCTCGCGGGCGGTCGGCACGTTCGGCAAGCCGGGGATGCGCTCCGGCGCGAACACGGCGAGTGCCCGCACGTTGCCGGCCTGGATCTGGCCTTTCGCGCTCGGCTCCGCGCCGGGCATGAGCTCGATGGTGCCGGCGACGAGATCCTGCAGCGCCGGGCCCGCGCCCTTGTACGGAACGTGCGTGAGCTTGATGCCGGCCGCCTGCGCGAAGAGCTCCATCGTGAGGTGGTGCACGGTCCCGTTGCCGGGCGAGCCGTAGTTGAGCTTGCCCGGATTGGCTTTCGCGTACGCGATGAGCTCGGCGAAGGAGCCAAGATCGGGCCGCTTGCCGGTGGCGGTGAGGAGGATCGGCAAGGTGCCGGTCAGCGATACCCGCACGAGGTCGCTGCGCCAGTCGAAGGGCATCTGCTGCAGGTGCGGCAGCAGCGAGAGCGATTCCGAGCCGAAGAGGAGCGTGTAGCCGTCGGCCGCGCTCTTGGCGACGAAATCAGCGCCGATGAGGCTGCCTGCCCCCGCCTTGTTCTCGACCACCACGGGCTGCTTCCAGCGTTCGGCGAGTTTTTCCGCCGTGAGTCGCGCCAGGATGTCGGTGGTCGCCCCTGGCGCGAACGGGACCACGAGCTTCACGGGCCGCTCGGGGAACGTCGCGGCGGCGGCGGGGGTCGCGATGCAGGCGACGGCGAAGGCGAAGGCGGCGATGAGGGTGCGCAGGCGTGTCATGGGCGACTCCAGGAGGGCATGGGTGATACGGGGTGGAATGAAGCGCGATCAGGCGGGGACGAGTTCGATGACGCCGAGATAGACGCTCTCGCCGAGCGCCACGTCGAGGCGGCACGGGCGCATCCCCTGCGCCGTGACGTGGATCGCGTACGTGCCGCTGCCGGGGGCGAGGCCGTCGATCTTGAACTCGCCGAAGGCGTCGCTGTGCGCGGCTCCGGCGGGTTTGCCGTCGCGGGTGAGTTCGATGCGCGCATCCGCTACGCAGTCCTCGACCCCGGCGCGCGTGGCGACGACGGTGCCGCCGACGAAGCACTGCTCGTAGCGGTGGAGGTTGCGGTAGACCACACGCGGCTTGGTGCTGAATTCAGGGTTCAGCGGTGCGTAGCCTTCGTCGGCGCATCGGCGCGCGAACTCCGCGTCGTCCACCTTGGCGGCGGTGAGCGCCCCCGTGGGGCAGACACTCACGCAGCGCGGCTCCTTCCAGCCGCGGTCGAGGAGGTGCGCGTCGAAGATCCACGCCTGCGGCACCTGCCGCTCCTCGTTCCAGTGGATCGCGCCGTACGGACACGCGTCGACGAGGTCGCGCCGGCCCTTCGCCTTCACCGGATCGATGATCACGATGCCGTCGGGACGCCGCGTGACCGCGTCGGGCGCGGCCTTCATGCACGGCGCATCCGCGCAGTGCTGGCACATCACCGGCAGGTGCGCGACGTCGACCATCGGTGCGGTGCCGCGCTCCCGCGTGCGGATGTCGATCCACGCGTGGCCGTGCCGCGGCTGCGGCGCGGCGTAGCCGGGGTAATCGTTGTCGACGTGCTCGTCCTTGCAGGCGACGAAGCAGTTGCGGCAGTTGTGGCACTTGGCCACGTCGACGAAGAGCGCCCATTGCTGCGTCATGCCGTCACTCCCTTGGCTGCGGCGAAGGCGTCCCGCGCGCGGTCATTCGCGTCGCGCACGGCGGCGGCCGGATCCCACTTCTCGACCTCGATGAGGCAGGAATTGGGTGCCGACGCACTCGTCTTCTCGGTCTGCCAGCGCGTCGGCGCCAGCGTATTGACGCAGCCGCCGCGTTCGATGCGCGCGGCGGGATCGCCGACGGGGTCGTAGACTGCGGAGGAGGTGTAGCACTGCACGGTGCCGGGAACGAGGCGCTGCGTGAGCACTGCCGCGCAGATCACGCTGCCGCGGTCGTTGTAGAGGCGCACGAGGTCGTGCTGGCCGATGCCGCGCGCGGCGGCGGCGTCGGCGTGGATGCGCGCCGCGAGGTAGTAGTAGCCGTCGACCAGGACCCGGTGGTCGTCGATGTCGTTGATGAAGGTGCCCTTGCCGTCGGCGTGCGTGTGGAAGCTGTAGCGCGGATGCGGGGTGAGGAGTTGCAACGGGTAGCGCGCGTAGAGATCGGCCGTTTGCCGGCCCTCCCACGACGGAATGTAGCGATTGACCGGCGGCCGGCCGGGATCGTCGAACTTCGCGAGGCTCGTCGGCGCGAACTCGATCTTGCCGCTCTGCGTTTGCAGGTCCTGGCGAAAGCGCCCCGGATACCCGGCGGGCAGCGGATGCGGCTCGGGCATGTCCTTGGCGCGGCCTTCCGCGAACCAGCGCAGCGCCACCGGCTGCGGCGACACGCTCCAATCCTCGGGCGGGACCACGTAGTAGCCTTTCTGCAGGAACTTCTCCCACGAGATCCGCTTGGGCAGGTCCGAGGCGTCGAACTGCGCGCGGCACCAGTCGAGCTCGGTCTGCCCCTCGCCGTAGTAGGTGCCAAGGCCGAGCCGGTGCATGATGGAAAGAAAGATCTGGTAGTCCGAGCGCGATTCGCCCAAGGGCTCGATGCACGGGTGCTGGATCGAGATCACGCGGTAGTTCAACTGGCAGTTGTTGTGGTGCGAATAGCCGCCGGCCACCGTCCACTCGCCAATGTCCCAGCGCTCGAAGTTCGTGCAGGCGGGCAGGAGCACGTCGGCGAACTTCGCCTCGCCCTCGTGCCAGATCGACTGGTTGACCACGAACTCGAGATCGTTCGTGCGGTACGCGTCGGCGAGGCGGTGCGATTCCTGCACGGTGCCGAAGTGCGAGCCGCCGTACTTGTAGAGCATGCGGATCCGCGAATGGCCCGGCGACGGGTAGGAAAAGCGCATGAACTGGCCGTACGGCGACTTGGGGTCGATCGGGTAGCCCTCGGTCTTGCCGTCGAGGAGCGCCTCGGGGATGCGGTTGCGCGTCACGCGCTGCGTGACGATGTTCATGCTGGGCAGCTGCGGCTGCCGCTGGTACTGCTGGATCACGGCGCCGGTCGTCTCGACGTCGCCCGAGATGCCGCCTTCGCCGTAGCCGGGGACGTAGAAATTGAGGTCGACCGGCGCGCCGTACTGGAGGTTGCCGAAATTGATCCCCGGCTTGCCCAGGCCCTGCATCGCCATGAGGCAGACCATCGCGCGCGCCCATTGCGTCCCGGTCGCGGTGCGGCAGGCGCCGCCGAAGGTCGTGCCCTTGCCGCCGACCGCAAGATACGTCTTGCGCGTGCCCCAGCGGCGGGCGAGCGCGCGCACGGTCGCCGCCGGAACGCCGGTCTCGGCCGCCTGCCACTCGGGAGACTTCGGCACACCGTCGTCGGTCCCGAGCACGTACGCCTCGTACTCGGCGAAGCCGGTGGTGCGCGTCGCGACATAGTCCTTGTCGTACAGCCCTTCGGTCATCCACACGTAGGCGATCGCATGCGCGAGCGCCGGGTCGGTGCCGGGAATGATCGGAATCCACTTGCCGCCCAGGAGCGACGCGGTGTAATTGAGGCTGGGGTCGATGTGCACCATCTCGATGCCGATGTCGCGCGCGAAGATCCGTCGCTGCGTGCCCTCGAAGGCGCCGTACGAGCCGCCGGTCGACTCGGGGTCGCTCGACCAGAAGACGATGAGCTCGGCCTCCTTGAGGCAATCCTCGACGTGGCCATACGGCTCGATCGCGCCCAGCCGCATGTTGTAGCCGTAGTGGTGCACCGCACCCCAGTACCAGCCTTCCCAGCTGTCGGGGTTGATCACCATCTTCGTGTAGCCGATGGCGTTCATGAAGCGATTGAACGCGCTCACGTAGCAGCCGACGTTGCCCCAGGTGTGGTGCGAGCCGTGGCTGTTGAGGATCGCGCCGTGCCCGTGCTCGCGCTTCACGCGCTGGATCTCGCCGGCGACGATGTCGAGCGCCTCGTCCCAACTGATGCGCACGTATCCGGACTTGCCGCGATTCTGCGGATTGCGCTCGCCGTTGGGATCGAAATCGATGCGCCGCATGGGATAGAGCAGGCGATCCTTCGAGTACACCATCGATTTCGAGGCGAGCGTGTGCGAGGTCGTGGTGGTGCGCCGCGGCGGTGAGAGCACCTTACCGCGCGCCTCGATGCGCCACGGTTGCGGGTCGTCGGCGTCGAAATCGATCGGCGTGACGCGCACGATCCGCCCGTCCCTGACATACACGAACACCGGACCGCTGTTGGTCCCGTTCACGTAGCGCATTTCGCCACCGTCGATCTTGGTGCCGATCTGCCAGCCGATCGCGCGCATGACGCTGATCGTCTCGGTGAACCAGCAGGCGAGCTCGTCGTCGCCGGTGACCTCGACGTTGAAGTTCTTGGCGTGGTTCACCGCGTCGAGGCGCTTCGCTGCCGGCCGGAAGACGCTCCAGGCGACGGCCGCGTCGCGGAAGGTGAGCGTCGCGTCGGGATTGGCGTGCAGGCCGGACGCCGAGCGCACCCGGCGCGCCCCGAAGCTGTAGTGGCGCGCGGGTCCGTGCGCGTCGCGCATGCGCAACTGCACGACCCGGGCGCGGCTGGCGAGCCGCGCGGCGAACTCCGGATGCCGGGCGGCGGTCCAGTTCATGAGCCACTGCGCGCCCTTGAGCGCCGCCGACACCTTCGTCGCATCCACGATCGATCCATCCCTGCGAGGCAATCCTCGAGCCTAGACGGCGGGGCATCCTTCGTGCAATCGACTTTTCGACCCCGGCTGTGACATAAAATCACAGCCCATGGACGCTTTACCGCCGCTCAACGCGATCCGCGCCTTCGAGGCCGCCGGCCGCCACCTGAGCTTCACCCGTGCGGCGACCGAGCTCGACGTCACGCACGGCGCGGTGAGCCGGCAGATCGCAAGGCTCGAGGCGCGGCTCGGGGTGCAACTCTTCGTGCGCACCGCCAGCGGCCTCGTGCTGACCGAGCGGGGGCGGATCTACCTCGACGACGTGCGCGCCGCGCTCGATCGCCTGCGCTCCGGAACACGGCGCGTGCTGCACGCCGAAGCGCGGGCCGTCGTACGCTTGAGCGTACCGCCCACGTTCGCGATGCGCTGGCTGATCCCGCGGCTCGCGGACTTCGCGGCGCGTCATCGCGGCTTCACGGTCGAGCTGTCGACGGCGATCGCGCAGCCCGACTTTCTCAGCGACGGCAGCGACGCGGCGATTCGGCGGATGCGCCGCATACCGGCCGCACTCACCGGCCACCGATTTCTCGGCGCTGGCAGCGTCGCCGTGTGCAGCCCTCGTTACGCGGAGGAGCTGCGGCTCGCCACGGTCGCCGACCTCGCGCGCGCAACGATCATCACCACCGCCACCGAACAGCAAGAGTGGACGCGCTGGTTCCGCGCGCAGCGCGTGCCGGCACCCGCGCACGCGCCGCCGCTCGCCTTCGAGCAGCTGTTCTTCGCGCTCCAGGCGGCAGTCGATTCGCTCGGCGTCGCGCTCGCCCCCGAGGCGCTCGTCAAGGAGGATCTCGCGCGCGGCCGCCTCGTGGCGCCGTTTGGCGCGCGCCCGCTCGGCGAGCGCGCGTACACGCTCGTGTATCCCACGCGCTCGGCCAAGTCGGGCTCGCTGCGACTCCTCGCGCAGTGGCTCGTGGCGGAAGGACGCGGGCGGGCCGAAACGGGGTACGGGCGCTGAGCCCGCTGCGCGCACGGGGGCGCGGCGCACGGTTGCATCGAAGCGCGCGTGACAGCCGAAGACGCTTCCCTTCACGGCGCATAGCACTTAAGCTTGCCCCATCCTGGCTCGTGCGACCTTCGTACGGCCAGCGATACCCGCCGGCGGCCGCGGTGCACGAGTCCGCGCGACCCGGAACCAAATCACGACACCTTTCGGGAGGAAACGATGAATCGTCGCAGGTTCATGGTCGCCGGTGCTGCCGCCAGCAGCGCAGCGGCGGTGCAGCAGGCAGTGGCGCAGACGCCGTCGCTACCCAACATCCGTTGGCGTTGCGCGTCGAGTTTTCCCAAAAGTCTCGATACGATCTACGGTGGGGCCGAGGTACTGGCCAAACGGGTCGAACGCCTGACCGGCGGAAAATTCCAGATCCGCGTCTTTGCCGCGGGCGAGATCGTGCCCGCATTCGGCGTCGTGGACGCCCTCCAGCAGGGTACCGTCGAATGCGCGCACACCGCGAGCTATTACTTCGTCGGCAAGAACAAGGCGTTTGCCTTCGACACCACGCTTCCCTTCGGTCTCAACCAGCGGCAGCAGAACTCGTGGATTTACTACGGCGGCGGGCTCGAGCTGGTGCGTGAGTTCCTGCGCGACTTCAGCATCATCTCGTTCCCGGCGGGCAACACCGGGGTGCAGATGGGCGGCTGGTGGCGCAAGGAGGTGAAGACGGTCGACGACCTCAAGGGCGTGAAGATGCGCATCGCCGGCCTGGGCGGCGAGGTCATGGCGCGCCTTGGCGCGGTGCCGCAGCAGATCGCCGGCGGGGATATCTATCCGGCGCTCGAGCGCGGCGCGATTGACTCCGCCGAATGGGTAGGTCCGTACGACGACGAGAAGCTCGGCTTCTACAAGGTCGCACCGAACTACTACTTCCCAGGCTGGTGGGAGAGCAACTCGATGTACTCGTTCTTCGTCAACACCAAGGAATGGGACAAGCTGCCCAAGGAATACCAGGCGGCGATCGAGGCCGCGGCGTACGAGGCCAACCTCGACATGATGGCGAAGTACGACTTCAAGAACCCCGCTGCACTGCAGCGACTGGTTAAGAACGGCGTCAAGCTGCACCAGTTCAGCAACGAGATCATGATCGCGGCGCAGAAGTCCGCGCATGAGCTCTATGAGGAGGAGTCGGCCAAGAACCCGGCGTGGAAGAAGCTGTACGAGCCGTGGAAAAAGTTCCGCACCGACGTGTTCCTCTGGCACCGTGTCGGCGAGTTTAGTTACGAGCAGTTCGCCTACGCGCATCCGCTCGGCAAATAGGGAACCGCGGGCGGCGACGCCTGCGCGGATTCGGACAGCGCCCGGGACCGGATTCCCGGGCGCTTTTGTTCTCGGCTCGGGTTACTGCCCCTTCAGCAACCGCTCTAGCTCGGCGCCCGGATCCTCGGCCGGCTTGGCGGGTGACGTCGTTCCTCCCGGCGACACCGGCTTTGTCGCACCGCCCGGCGTCTCGATCTGGCGGCGCAGCTCGTCGTAGCCCGAGCCCTTCACCGTCGACTGGATGTGGGTGATGTTTCCGGTCACCATACTCGGGAAGGCCATCACCACCGCGACCATCGCGATCTGGATCACGACGAACGGGATCGCACCCAGGTAGATGTCACCGGTGCGCACCGAGCGCGGCGCCACACTGCGCAGGTAGAACAGCGCGAAGCCAAACGGCGGGTGCAGGAACGAGGTTTGCATGTTGATCGCGATCAGGACGCCGAACCACACCAGGTCGATGCCAAGCTTCTGCGCCACCGGGGCGAGCAGCGGCACCATGATGAACGCGATCTCGAAGTAGTCGAGGAAGAACGCGAGCAGGAAGATCAACACGTTCACCACGATCAGGAATCCGAGCACGCCACCGGGGATGCTGGTGAGCAGATTCTCGACCCACAGGTCGCCGTCGAGCCCACGGAATACCAGGCTGAACACCGTCGACCCGATGAGGATGAACATGACGAAGCTGGTCATGACCGCCGTCGATTCGAGCGCCGACTTGACCATCTGGAACGTCAGCTTGCGCTTGGATGCGGCGAGGACGAGCGCGCCGGTGGCGCCCATGGCGCCACCCTCGGTCGGCGTCGCGACACCGAGGAAGATCGTGCCGAGCACGAGGAAGATCAGCACCAGCGGCGGGATCATCGAGGTGAACACCTTGATCACGAGCTGGCCGCCGAACAGCGTGCGCGCCTCGGGCGGGCACCCGGGTGCCGCGGCCGGCTTGACGATCGACACGATCATCACCCATACCGCGTAGAGGGCGGCGAGCGAGAGTCCCGGAATCAGCGCGCCCTCGTAGAAGTCGCCGACCGAGGCGCCCATCTGGTCGGCCAGCACGATGAGCACGAGGCTCGGCGGGATGATCTGCGCCAGCGTGCCGGACGCGGCGATCACGCCGGACGACAGCCAGTTCGCATAGCCGTAACGCATCATCACGGGCAGCGAGATGAGACCCATCGCCAGCACTGATGCGGCGACCACCCCCGTGGTCGCTGCGAGCAGCGCACCGACGAACACTACCGCGTAGGCGACGCCGCCACGGATCGAACCGAATAGCTGGCCGACGGTGTCGAGGAGCTCCTCGGCCATGCCGCTGCGCTCGAGGATCAGCCCCATGAAGGTGAAGAAGGGGATGGCGAGCAGCGTGGCGTTGCCCATGATCCCTAGCACGCGCTCGGGCAGCGCCTGCAGCAGCGCCAGCTCGATGCTGCCGTGGGCCATGCCGATTATCGAGAACAACAGGCCATTGGCCGCGAGCGAGAACGCGACCGGATAGCCCAGCAGGAGGAAGATCACGAGGCCCCCGAACATCAGGGGCGCCATCAGCTCGAATGGCATCAGCGCGCCTCCGCTTCGAGCTTGCCCGCGTTCTCGACGTCATGGGGTACGGCGCCGTGAGCACTCTTGGGGTCGAGCTCCGACCACGGGATCAGCCCCTTCAGGAAGGCGACACGCTTGACGATCTCAGACAAGCCCTGCAGCGCGAGCAGCCCGAAGGCGATCGGTATGAGCAGCCGCACCGGCCAGCGGATCAGGCCACCAGGATCCGACGAGTATTCCTGGATCGACACCGAATTGATCAGCGTTGGCCCGCCGTAAACGCCGATGATGATCGCGGTCGGCAGGAGGAAAAATACGCTGCCGAAGATATCGATCCACGCGCGCGCGCGCGGTGACAGGCGGTTGTTGATCACGTCGATGCGGACGTGCTCATTACGTCGCAGCGCGTACCCCGCAACGAGCAGGAACACCGCCGAGTTGAAGTACCACTGTAGTTCGAGCCAGGCGTTGGAGGCCGCGTTCAGCGTGTACCGGGCCAGCGCGTTGCCGGTGCAGATGAGCACCGCAACCAGGCCAAGCCACGCGACCCATTTGGCGATGCGCTCATTGAGCGTGTCGATCCAGCGCGACGCGTGCAACAGCAGTTGCATGGCGGGCATCTCCGGGGCTGTCGGAAGGCAAACCCCGACCGCCGCGTGCGACACGCCGGAGTCCAGGTAGTTTCCTCAATTGCTGGCGAAAAAGCAACGTGCAGCCGCAGCAACGCTGCCGTCGTCGAAATCCGGCGCGAGGATGGACGAGCGGCGCTTCGGATCCGCAGTGAGTACAAGGAGGAGCCGGGCTCCCAAGGACACGGCACGCCACCGATCGTGAATCTCACCTACCGGTTCGCGCCAGCCGCCGCCAGATCCAGCCGGAGGGCACGCTGCGTCCGGAGAGCGCCCAATCACGCGCTTCGTCCGACTCGCACAGGCGGGCGAGCGCTCGCCGCCCGGCAGCGGTGCCCACGAACAGGATCTCGTCACCGGCGGCCAGGACGAAATCATCCGCCGGTGTGAGGGTCGCCTGGGTATCCCGGATGAGGAGCAGCGGGACTGCTGCCAGCTCCACGCCGCCGTCGCCGCGCACGTGCAGCAGGTCGCCCAGCACGAGGTGGCGGCCTGTCGCGAACCAGCGCGCGAGGGCGGGGGCGTCGGCGTCGTCGAGCCGCACGCGCCAGCGCGCCGGGACCATGTCGCCGCAGTGCTTCTCGAGCCGCGCAAGGAGCGCCGCCGCCCAGGTCTCCCCCAGCGTCGGCACGGCGGCGGTGAAGCGCGCGAGCAGCGGTGCGACGATGCGCGGCAGCACCTCGTGCAGGAGGATGTGCGCCGGGATCATCGGGAAGTCGACGCCGATGGCGCGGAACAGCGGCGCGTTCGCCGGCTGGTTCTGGCGCGCGACGATGTACAGCAATGGGTTGAGCCGGCGCGCGGTGGCGATCATCGACAGATTGGTCGTGTCGTCGTCGGTCGCCGCGACGAGCGCGACCGCATCGAGCGGCTGCGCGCTCTCGAGCACCGCGGCCACGGTGGCCGAGCCGGTGATGATCGCCGGGTCGTCGGCCGTCGATTCGGCCGCGTCGATGACGGTCACCGCGAGGCCCTCGGTGCGCAGGTCGGCGGCGACCTCGCTCCCGAAGCCGCCGTAGCCGCAGACGATCCAGCGTCCGCGCGGCGGTGTGCGCAACGGCGGGCGGGCGGCGAGCGGATCCGCCGTCAGCCACTCGATGAGCTGCATCGCCGATGGTGACGAGAGCGCGACGCGCAGGTAGTTGCCGTGCAGGTCGAACGGGTTGATGACGACCGGGTCGCCGAAGGCGCGCATCCGCTCGGCGGCAAGCGGCGAGTTGGCGCGTGCGATGACCGACAAGCCGGGATACTGCAACGCCACGGTCATCACCATCGCGAGGTTCGCATCGTCGTTGCTGGTCAGCGCGACGAGCGTCCTGCACCAGGGGCTGTCGACGCCGGCGAGCAGCAGGTTCTCCGGATTGCGCGCGTCGATCGCGAGTGCCGCCACGTCGGCGCGAAAGGACTCCAGCGCGAGCTCGTCGATGCGTTCCTGCACGACGTCGATCGCGACGACGCGCCAGTCGAGCGCGTCGAGCGAACGCGCGAGCCGCCGCCCCGCGCGCCCGCATCCCGCGACCAGCACGAACGGCTCGCGGAGCGAGCGCACGCGCGCGGCGAAGCGGCGCACGGCGATCGCGTGCCGGAAGCTGCGGTCGCGCAGCATCCACAGCACCGTGGCGATCGTGTAGGCCCAGCCGATCACCGCCAGGTAGATCGACAGCGTCACCCACATGCGCTGCGCATTCGAGAACGGGTACGGGACCTCGCCGAAGCCAATCGACGTCGCCGTGTAGGTCATGAAGTAGAACGCGTGGAAGAAGCTCATCTTCCACGGCCGTCCCTGGTCGTCGACGCCGGGCACGAGCGTCAGCCCGAGGACGGCGATCGCGTAGATGAGAATCAGCGCGATGAGCGGCAACCGCAGGCGGCGCAGCACGAGGAAGATCGTGCTGGTCGCCTGGAGCGGTACCGGACGCTCACGACGGCGCTCGGCGCGGGGCTCCTCGCCCCCGGCGGCGCGCGGCGATTCCGGCTCATCGCCGAAGAGCCGTTGCAGCGCGACGAACAGCGAGTTCGACATCGCCGGCTTGGGCCGTTCCTAACGACGCTGGAACGAGAGTGTTTCCGCGACGAGCATCACGACCGAGACGAGGTTCGCGAGCAGCGCCCCGATGGCGAGCGACACCACGCCGGCCATCGCGTGCGGGGTGACGCCGTCCGCGCTCACGTGCGCCGCGTATGTCCACGCGATCGTCGCGGCGATGAGTTGCAGGTCGGCGACGAGGCTCGTCGCGAGGTGCACGGCGCCGATCTGCGTGCGGTCGCCGAACTTGAGCACGGTCGCCACCAGGCTCACGACGACCGTGGCGAAGAGCTCGTACTCGTTGTGGTGCGCGAGGTTGTCGATCTCGCCGTAGACGAAGCCGAAGTTGAGCGTCGCGGCGAGGAGCACGAAGAAGCCGAAGATCACCTTCTCGAGGTTCATGCGCAAGCGTCCGGGCACAAAGACGCCGTCATTCTACGGCCGGCATCGCATCCGGGCGGCGGGGCGGGGTTGCGCGCCGTCAAGGCGCGCGCACCGAAAGCCTCGAACCGCAGGCGTTCGACGCCGCGTGGGGCGCCGCGTCCCTTGCGGCACCCCCGCGCACCGCGATCGCTACGCCTTGCTGTAGATCTCGCTGCCTTTCGCCACGAACTCGACGGCCTTCGCCTGCATGCCCTGGGCGAGCGCCTCGTTCTCGCCGATGCCCTGCTTCGCCGCGTAGTCACGCACATCCTGGGTGATCTTCATCGAGCAGAAGTGCGGCCCGCACATCGAGCAGAAGTGCGCGAGCTTGGCGCCCTGCTGCGGCAGCGTCTCATCGTGGAACTCGCGCGCCTTGTCCGGATCGAGGCCGAGGTTGAACTGGTCCTCCCAGCGGAATTCGAAGCGCGCCTTGGACAGCGCGTTGTCGCGCAACTGCGCCCCGGGGTGACCCTTGGCGAGGTCCGCGGCGTGTGCGGCGAGCTTGTACGCCATGATGCCGTCCTTGACGTCCGCCTTGTTGGGCAGCCCCAAGTGCTCCTTCGGCGTCACGTAGCAGAGCATCGCCGTGCCGTACCAGCCGATCATCGCGGCGCCGATCGCGCTCGTGATGTGGTCGTAGCCGGGCGCGATGTCCG
>JADZAQ010000230.1 GCA_020852555.1 Burkholderiales bacterium | reverse complement strand
ATTTCTTCGGCACCGTCGGCATGCACAGCGCGCGTCCGGCGGGCAACAGCACGATGGGCGTTCCGACGGCGACGGGGTCCGCGGCCGCCGCGCCGGGGAGTGCGCCACCGGCCACGGCAGGCAGCAGTGGCAGCGGCGCCCCCAGTGCCGTAAAATATTGGGCTCACTGAGCGCCGGGCCGGTTCGCGCCGCGTCCGCCGCACTCTCACCTTCGCACAGGATCCATCATGGCCGAACGTTCCCGTACCCGCCGCAATACCCTCGAGCGGCGCTGCCTGCCCAAGACCTTCAAGCGCATGTTCGTGGGCGCTCCAAAGGGCATCTTCAAGATGCTCGAGAAGATCAAGAAGAACTGACCCGCGCAACTGCGTACCTGTCATGTTCCGGGGCCGCCCGCGTGCGAGGCGGCCCCGCCGTTTTTGGGGGTCACCAGCGCACCGCGAACGGCCCGTTCGCGCCGCGCGCCGTCGCCGTCGAATCGGGTAAAATGCGCCCCTTCCCGAGGAGCGTTGCAACCCGCGCGGCGGCGTCGATGCCGTCGCCGGGCCAGGCTCGGGACTTCGAGGGATGCCGCCGACCACCCGTGGCTACCGACCGCAACCGCGCTCGTTGAACCGCGATCCGCACGCGGCGTGACGAGGCCTTCGCTCCGACGCATTCCTCGCATCGCCGCCCGCCGCGCGTCGCCCGCTGTGGAGTGTCGCCGATGAATGCCGCCAACGAATCGAGGAATTTCACCGACTTTCGCGTCGCCGACGTAGCGCTCGCCGATTGGGGTCGCAAGGAGATCCGCATCGCCGAGACGGAGATGCCGGGCCTGATGGCGATCCGCGAGGAGTTCTCGCCGCACAAGCCGCTGCGCGGCGCGCGCATCGCCGGGTCGCTGCACATGACGATCCAGACCGCCGTGCTCATCGAGACGCTGCAATCGCTGGGCGCCGCGGTGCGCTGGGCCTCCTGCAACATCTATTCGACGCAGGATCACGCGGCGGCCGCGATCGCCGCTGCGGGCACGCCGGTATTCGCCTACAAGGGCGAGACGCTCGCCGAGTATTGGGAATTCACGCACCGCGTCTTCGAGTGGCCCGGGCAAGGCGCCGACGCGGGTCCGAACATGATCCTCGACGACGGCGGCGACGCCACGCTCCTCGTCCACCTGGGTGCGCAGGCCGAGGCCGACGCCTCGGTGATCTCGCACCCTGCCAACGAGGAGGAGGAGGCGCTCTTCGCGGCGATCAAGGCGAAGCTCGCCCAAGATCCGCACTTCTATTCGCGCGTGAAGGCCGGCATCAGGGGCGTGACCGAAGAGACCACGACCGGGGTGAAGCGGCTGTACACGATGCACAAGGAAGGCAAGCTCGGCTTCCCGGCGATCAACGTCAACGACTCGGTGACGAAGTCGAAGTTCGACAATCTCTACGGTTGCCGCGAATCGCTCGTCGACGGCAT
The DNA here is from genome assembly GCA_020852555.1 of Burkholderiales bacterium. Lineage (GTDB taxonomy): Bacteria > Pseudomonadota > Gammaproteobacteria > Burkholderiales > Casimicrobiaceae > VBCG01. The sequence goes on along the minus strand of JADZAQ010000230.1, from coordinate 1,916 downwards.
CAAGCGCGCCACCGACGTGATGATCGCCGGCAAGGTCGCGGTCGTCGCCGGCTACGGTGACGTCGGCAAGGGCTCGGCGCAGGCGCTGCGCGCGCTCTCCGCGCAGGTGTGGATCACCGAGATCGACCCGATCTGCGCGCTGCAGGCGGCGATGGAGGGCTACCGCGTCGTCACGATGGACTACGCCTGCGACAAGGCGGACATCTTCGTCACCGCCACCGGCAACATCGACATCATCACCCACGAGCACATGAAGCGCATGAAAGACCAGGCGATCGTGTGCAACATCGGCCACTTCGACAACGAGATCGAGGTCGCCTCGCTGCGCCAGTATCGCTGGGAGAACATCAAGCCGCAGGTCGACCACGTGCTCTTTCCCGACGGCAAGCGCATCATCCTGCTCGCGGAAGGCCGCCTCGTGAACCTCGGTTGCGGCACCGGCCATCCGTCGTACGTGATGTCCTCGTCGTTCGCCAACCAGGTCATGGCGCAGATCGAGCTATGGTCCGACGCGCGCGAGGGCGGCAAGCGCTATCCCGTCGGCGTGTACGTCTTGCCCAAGCACCTCGACGAGAAGGTGGCGCGGTTGCAACTCTCCAAGCTCGGCGCCGAGTTGACCGAGCTCAACGATCGGCAGGCCCGCTACATCGGCGTGCACAAGCGCGGCCCGTACAAGCCCGACGCGTATCGCTACTGACCTCGCGATGGCGCACGCCGGCACGTACAGTTTCGAGTTCTTTCCGCCGAAGACGCCGGAGGGCACGGCCAGGCTGCGCGCGGCGCGCGCGCAGTTGCGCGAGCTCGCGCCCGCGTTCTGCTCGGTGACCTTCGGCGCGGGCGGCTCGACTCGCGAGGGTACGCTCGACACCGTGCTCGAGATCATGGCGGAGGGAATCGCGGCAGCCCCGCACCTCTCCTGCATCGGCGCGACCCGCGCCGCGCTGCGCGAGGTCCTCGCGCAGTATCGCAGCCACGGTATCCGGCACCTCGTGGCGCTGCGCGGCGACCTGCCGTCGGGGTCGCTCGGCGCCGGCGAGCTCCGCTACGCGAGCGACCTCGTGGAGTTCATCCGGACGGAGACCGGCGACTGGTTCACGATCGACGTCGCGTGCTACCCCGAATACCATCCGCAGGCGCGCTCGGCTGCCGAGGATCTCGACCACTTCGAGCGCAAGGTACGCGCCGGCGCCGACGCCGCGATCACGCAGTATTTCTTCAATCGCGACGCCTACTGGAGCTTCGTCGATGCGTGCGCCGCGCGCGGCATCACGATCCCCATCGTTCCGGGAATCATGCCGATCGCCTCGGCCGCCCGTCTCGTGCGCTTCTCCGATGCCTGCGGCGCCGAGATTCCGCGCTGGATCCGCCGCAAGCTCGAAGGCTTCGGCGACGACACGGCGTCGGTGCGCGCTTTCGGGCTCGACGTCGTCACCGACCTGTGCGCACGCCTCCTCGAAGAAGGTGCGCCGGGCCTGCACTTCTACACGCTGAATTCGGCCGGCCTCACGACGACGATCTGGCAGCGCCTGGCGTTGTCGTAGCGTCCGCCTCGGCGATCGTCGCGGCCGCCACGCCGGCGGCTACGCGCGCCGGTACGAGGCGAGCTCGATGGTCGTGTTCTGGGCGCGGATCTCCATCGCATCGCGGCCGTCGCCGCGCTCGCGATATGTCGCCGTCTTCGTCATGCGGACGACGTTGCCGACCTCCTCGGCCCACCACGTCACGTAGTTGGCCTGCACCGGCCAGCGGAACGGATTGTTGTCGTCCACGCTCATCAGCGTGCGCATCGTGATCGCGTTGAAGCTGCCGGCCGCGACTGTCACCTGCTCGTAGCCGCCTACCTGCACGAAGCGCCCGATGGTGCTCACGAGGCCGTTGGCGGGATCGAGGTTGCGCAGGTTCTGGCGCCAGTCGGT
>JADZAQ010000229.1 GCA_020852555.1 Burkholderiales bacterium | reverse complement strand
CCGCGGCGATCCACGCCGCAAGGAACACCCCGAGCGCGATCATCGGCGTGATGCGGCCGTGGACGAGCGGGACGACGATCGCCGTCACCACGGCGACCGCGAACGCCCACTTGAGGCGCGTCCACAGGTCGGGTAGCCGCGCCTTGCGCCAGCTCGCCACCGGCCCCACCCCGATGAGGAAGGCGAGCGGCGCGGTGACACCGGCGAATACCGTGTCGAAATACGGCGGCCCCACCGAGATCTTGCCGAGATTCATGGCATCGATCACCAATGGATACAGCGTGCCAAGGAGCACGCTCGCGCAGGCGACGACGAGCAGGATGTTGTTGGCGAGCAATAGCGATTCGCGCGACACTGGTGCGAACTCGGCGCCGCCGCCCACCGCACCCGCACGCAGCGCGTAGAGCGCGAGCGAGCCGCCGACGACGAGGGACAGGAAGAGCAGGATGAATACGCCGCGGGTCGGGTCGGTCGCGAAGGCGTGCACCGAGGTCAGCACGCCCGAACGCACGAGGAACGTGCCGAGGAGCGAGAGCGAGAAGGCGACGATCGCGAGCAGCACGGTCCAGCTCTTGAACGTGCCGCGCTTCTCGGTGACCGCGAGCGAATGGACGAGCGCGGTGCCGACGAGCCACGGCATGAACGACGCGTTCTCCACCGGATCCCAGAACCACCAGCCGCCCCAGCCCAACTCGTAATACGCCCACCAGCTGCCGAGCGCGATGCCGACGGTGAGGAATGCCCACGCCGCGATCGTCCAGGGACGCGACCAGCGCGCCCACGTGGCGTCGAGCTTGCCGGCCATGAGTGCCGCAAGCGAGAACGCGAAGGCGACCGAGAATCCGACGTAGCCCATGTACAGCATCGGCGGGTGCATCACCATGCCGGGGTCCTGCAGCAACGGATTGAGATCGCGGCCCTCGGGCGCCGCCGGCACGAGGCGCAGGAACGGATTGGACGTGAACAGCATGAAGAGGAGGAAGCCCACGCCGACCAGCCCCATCACCGCCAGCACCCGCGCGACGAACGGCGCCGGCAGGCTCCCCGAGCGCAGCGCGACCGCGAAGGCCCAGGCGGTCAGCATCAGCATCCAGAGCAGCAGCGAACCTTCGTGCGAGCCCCACGTCGCGGCGAGCCGGTAGTGCAACGGCAGCTGCGTATTCGAGTGGTTGGCGACGAGATCCACCGAGAAGTCGCTCGTCGCGAAGGCGTACGCGAGGCAGCCGAAGGCGAGCGCGACCAGCGCGAACTGCGCGGCGGCGGCGTGCCGCGCGAAGGCCATCAGCGCGGCGTCGCGGCGCTGCGCGCCGACCAGCGGGACGATCGACTGCGCGAGTGCCACCAGCAGCGCGACGATCAATGCAAAGTGCCCGAGCTCGGGGATCATGGCGCTTCCTTGAGCGTGGACATGCTCATCGCCTTGCTCTTGTGCGCGGCGTCCATTGCGGCCGCGGCTTCGGGCGGCATGTAGTTCTCGTCGTGCTTGGCGAGAACTTCGGTCGCGTGGAAGGTGCCGTCGGCGCGCAGCGTGCCCTGCGCAACGACGCCCTTGCCCTCCTTGAAGAGATCGGGCAGCAAGCCGCTGTAGACGACCGGGACGCGCTGCACCGAATCGGTGACGACGAACTTCACGTCGACCGTATTGGGGACACGCGCAAGACTGCCGGTCTCGACCATGCCGCCGATGCGAAACGGCCGTCCCTGCGGCGCTTCCTTCGCGGCCACTTGCGTCGGGGTGAAGAAGAAGACCAGGTTCGACTGGAAGGCGTTGAGCACGAGTGCCGCCGCGGCACCGAGCACGACGACCCCGGCGCCGATCCAGGCCAAGCGACGATGCCGTGCTTTCATGGCGTATCGGCCTCCTCACCCGCCGCACGCGCGACGGCGCGCCAGCGCAGGCGAACCGCGATGACCTCGACGGCGATGACGAGCGCGGTCACGCCGTACGCCGCCCACACGTAGAACCCGTAATTGCCCATGTCGAGAAATTGCATCGTCACACTCTCCTTGCGATGAGGCGCGCGTCGATCCAGGCGGCGCCACGCTCGCGTTCCAGGATGATGGCCCGCACCCGCACCAGCACGACGGCAATCGTGTAGAGCCACGCGGCGAGCGCCATCACCAGCATCCCGGCGATCATCGTCGCCGCCATGCTGGGCGCCGCGGTGAGGCTCACCGACGCGCCCTGGTGCAGCGTGTTCCACCATTGCACCGAGAAATAGATGATCGGGATGTTCACCGCGCCCACGATCGTGTACACCGCACAGGCGCGATCGGCGCGGCGCGGATCGTCGATCGCGTTGCGCAAAGCGATGAGCCCGAAGTAGAGGAAGAGCAGGATGAGCTCGGAGGTCATCCGCGCATCCCACGCCCAGTACGTGCCCCAGGTAGGGCGACCCCAGAACGCCCCGGTCCACAGCGCGATGAACGTCATCCACGCCCCCGTGGGGGCCAGCGCCTGCGCCATCATTGCCGACAGCCGCGTATTGAGCGCGAGCGCCAAGATGCTCCAGAACGTCATCACGAGCCAGATGAACATCGACATCCACGCGCTCGGCACGTGGATGAAGATGATCCGATAGACCTGGCCCTGCTGGAAATCGGTGGGCGCGACGACGAAGCCGATGTAGAGCCCGAGCACGGTCAGGATCGCGGCACCCAGCGCGAACCACGGCGCCCAGGCGCCGGCAATGGGATAGAACGCAGCCGGGGCGGAGAAGCGATAGAGGTTCATGGCGGCCGCTTGGTATCAATCGAGGGCGATGCGGACCGCCGCGGACGCCGCCAGCGGCGCGCCGACGAGCGCAACCAGGAGGCCTGCACCGAGGAGCGAGAGGTTGGGCGCGGCGGAGAGACCGGCGCGCAGCGCATCGGCGCTGCCCGCGCCGAAGATCAGCACCGGCACGTATAGCGGGAGCACGAGCAGGGCGAGGAGGCCGCCGCCACCGCGCGTGGCGAGCGTCAGCGCGGCGCCGATGGCGCCCACCAGCGAGAGGATCGGCGTGCCGATGAGGAGCGAGAACGCGACGATGCCGAGCGCCGCGCCGTCGAGCGCATATTGCAGGCCGAGGAGCGGCGCGAGGATCGCCAGCGGCAGGCCGGTGGCGAGCCAGTGCGCGAGGATCTTGCCGCCGACCAGCGCCGGCAGCGGAAATGGCGAGAGCGCCATCTGCTCCAGCGTGCCGTCGGCGAAGTCGCTCGCGAAGAGGCGCGGCAGCGACAGCAGCGAGGCGAGTAGGGCGGCGACCCACAGCACGCCCGGGCCGAGCGTCTGGAGGAGGTTGCGCTCGGGGGAGGTGGCGAGCGGAAAGAGACTCACCACGATCGCATAGAAAAGGATCTGCACGCCGAGCTCGGCGCGCGAGCGCACGGCGATGCGCAGGTCGCGCACGAGGCCCCAGCGGATCGCCGCGAGCACGCCGTAGGGCGTCGTCGCATCATCCGCCCGGCGATCGTTCGCGACAGCGCCGGCCGGAGCGACGTCGGGCGCTGCGATCGAATCGCGGCGGGGCTGGTTGGTGGCGCTCATCCCAGTTCGAGCACGCGCACCCGATCGGCGGGGAGTGCCAGCGGCTGATGCGTCGCGGCGACCAGCGTGCCGCCTTGCGCGAGGTGGCGCGCGACCAGCGCGGCGAGGAGCGTCAGTCCATCGGCATCGAGCGCTGTCGCCGGCTCGTCGAGGAGCCACAGCCGCTGCCGGCCGACGCTGAGCCGGGCAAGCGCGATCCGCCGCCGCTGCCCCTGCGATAGCGCGCGCGCCGGGAGGTTGCGGCGCGTATCGAGGCCCACCTCCACCAGGGCGCGGCGCAACGCCGGCCGATCGGTGTGTCCACCGGCCAGCGCGACCAGCGCGTGCAGATTCTCGCTGGCGGTGAGCTCGTCCTTGAGCGCCGGCAGGTGGCCGGCAAAGCAGACGTCGGCGCGCAGCGAAGCGTCGTGGCGAGCCACGTCGCGCCCGTTCCACGTCACCCGGCCGGCAGCGGGCAGTGAGAGACCGGCAAGGATGCGCAGCAGCGTCGTCTTGCCGCTGCCGTTGCGGCCGCGCACGACGAGCGCCTGTCCCGCGGGCACCCGGATGGGCAGTCCCTCGAAGAGGAGCAGGGAGCCGCGGCGGGCGGCCAGGTCGTGCGCTTCGAGCATCGGCGAGCCGCGCCTCGCGGCGGTCGGTGGAGCGGTGGGAAAGAATACCCACGCAACACGGCAATTCTAACATAAGTCACTGATTCATTTTGCGTTTACGGCACGATCCGATCGATCTTCACGACCACGCCATGGGCCCCTGGCGCCACCGGCGCGCTGCTTCCGGCGAGGTCGCCGGCGGCGGCCTTGGCGTTGCCCGAGCGGCTCACCCGCGCTTCCACCACGACCTTCGTCGCCCGCGAGATCGTCGCGTCCGGATTCATCGCCATGGCGTCGGTCAGTTCGAAGTCACGCGGCAGGTCCTGTACCGTCAGCTTGAGCGCGGCGAGCGGCACGCGCGCACCGTCGGGGTCGCGCGCAAAGATGAAGACCGTATCGGTGGGCGCGACGTTCCTGGCCAGCGCCGGATCGAGTTCGACGCGTCCGCTCACGGTGCCGCCGGTGGCGGGGCTCGCGGCGGGGCTCGCGGCGGGGGGCAGCGTCACGCCGGCCCGCGCGAGCGCCGCCTCGATCTGTGCGAATTGCGGGCTTCCCGGTGGCAGCACGCTGCGCAACTTCGTCCACAGGGCGATGGCCTGTG
>JADZAQ010000228.1 GCA_020852555.1 Burkholderiales bacterium | reverse complement strand
TGCCTTCAGCTTCCTCCAGATTCGCAGTCACCCGCGACACCCTTGCCGTTCGGCTACCACTTCCCCTTGCCGGGTGTGGAGAGGACTTTCACCTCCAAGTACGTGCGCCCTGCCGGGCGCACCAACGAAAACGGGGCCGGTCACTCGCGTTCCGGCCCCGCTGTCGTGTCGCTGCGGTGGATTACTTCAGGAGTCCCGCTTCCTTGTAGTACTTCTCGGCGCCCGGATGGACCGGGATGCCGGCGCCGGCCGTGGCGGAGGCCTTGGTGATCGCCTTGCCCTTGGCGTGGCCGGAGTCGAGGAGCTTGCGGGTATTGTCGTTCCACACCGCCTTGGTGATCTCGTAGATGAGCGCCTCGGGCTGCTTGGCCGAGGTGACCCACTGCGCACCCACCGCGATCGTCTTCACTTCGGGCACACCCTTGTAGGTGTTCGCGGGAATCGTGTCGGATGCGAAGAAGCCGTACTGCTTGAGCATCTTGTCGACTTCGGGACCCGTCACCGGGACGAGGTCGATGCCCGCGCCCGAGGAGGCGAGTTCGGCGATCGCACTCGTCGGATAGCCGCCGACGAAGAAGAACGCATCGAGACCGCCGTCCTTCATCTTGTCGCCGGCCTGGTTCGGCTTCAGGTATTCGGCGTGAATGTCCTTCTCGGTGAGGCCGTACGCACCCAGGATGATGCGCGCGTCGACGAGCGTGCCCGAACCCGGTTCGTCGAGCGACACGCGCTTGCCCTTCAAGTCGGCGACACTCTTGATGTTGGCGCCCTTGCGCGCGACGAGGTGGATCGTCTCCGGATACAGGTTGGCGATGAGGCGCAGATCGGAGACCTTGGGCTTGCCCTCGTACACGCCGGTACCGGTATACGCCCAGTACGCGACGTCCGATTGCGTGAAGCCCGACTCGAGCTGGCCCGACTGGATGCCGTTGATGTTGGCGACCGAGCCGTTCGAGGCGACGGCGGTGGCGACGACGCCCGGCGCGCCGCAGCTGCCGCCCTCGTTGCAGGCGCGCGAGCCCGGCGGATTGGAGATCGCCGTGGCGAGCAGGCCGCCGATCGGATAGTAGGTGCCGGCGGTGCCGCCGGTGCCGATGCGGAAGAACTTGATCTCCTGCGCAAGCGTGGTTCCGGCCGCGGCGGCGGCCACGAAGCCGGCAAGGATCGCGCGAACGAGAAAGCGGGAAGTCGCCATGGGGAATCCTTCAGGATGACTGGGGACGCCCCGAGTGTCGCACGCCGGGCAGTCAGCCGACAACCATCCGACGGTGCGGGCCGACGCGCGTCAAACGGCGTAACGCAGGATTGCCGCGAGATCGCCCTGGCGCGGAATGTCCGCCTTGCGCACCGCGAACACGCGCCCGCCGGCCTGCAGCACGCGGCGGGCGATCTCGTCGACGACGCCGTAGTTGACCGCGTCCGGCGTGGCCTCGAAGCTGACTGCGCCCGTCGCGTCGTCGACCCGGCCGGGCACCGTGTTGTCCATGTCGACCAGCAGCGTGTCGACCGCGCCGTACGTCGCCGCGCGTGCGGCCTGGGCGACATCGGTGGTGGCCCGGCCTTCGTTCTCGCGCGTGGCGAAGAGCGCGGCGAGACGAGCGATCTCCTCGGCGTAGATCTGGTCCAGCGCACCGCGGGCAGCATCGGCGAGCACGTGATCGGGCGTCTCCTGGGCGGCGCCGGCGATGACCTGCGTCGCCACGTGCGGATAGCTCGACGCATTGCGGAAGATCGACGCCATGGGCTCGGTTGCCGCGACGAAGAGCGGCGCGTTCTCGCCCTTGAGGAGGCCGCGCAGCGCCTGGTCGACGGTGCGTGCGTAGCGGGTGAGCAGCGCGTGTTCGCTCGCGCCTTCTCCCGAGTGTCCGGGCGCTTCCTTGGTGACGTGGCTGCGGCGCCCCAGTGCGTCGCCGAAATTGCGCGGCAGGCCGGGCACCGCCACCGAATGCGGCGGCAGGTCGGCGGAGACCTCGAGCAAGTGCACCGCGCCGACGCCGATCACCAGCACGTACGCGTGGTGGGGGAAAGTCACCGAGCGCAGCAGCGGCTTGATGTGGAAGCGATCGGACACCTCGACCGTGTTGACGAGCTGGTTCGGCAGCCGAAAGACGCGCGTCCGCTCGTCGGTGGCGAAGATCGCGAGACTATGGGCCTGGAATTTCCAGAACTCGTCGTCGTCGATGATCGCGTTCACCGCCGCCTCGATCGGCCAGATGCGGCGCTTCTCGACCGCCGCGTCGGTCATCTGGGCAACGGCGGCCTTGAGGAGGTTCTTCAACTCGATGCGATCGGCCTGCGCCTCCTGCGTGACCGGCGTCGTGCGCAGGTAGAGGGATACGGCAGGCGTTCCGCGGTAGGCGGCGAGTTGCTCGATCTCGGTACGGCTCGGCAGGTCGATGTGCAGCAAGGCGAAAGCTCCGTGAGTAGGCTCGGGCAGTGGCGGATGCGCCCTGCCGCAGACCCTTGGATTATAGCCGCGCGGACACTGCGGTCTTTGTGCGTGCGCAAGCTTCGTGCACGGCCGCGCCCCGGCCGCGACTGCCGGAACGCGCGCGGCCGTGCACAGGGCGTCGCCGGCGGATCGGCGCCGCTACACCTCGCCGGTGCGCGAGAGCAGCACGGCCACCGGGCGCGTCCCCGCGAACTCCGAGAGCACGATCACCATGCTCGCGGTGACCGGCACCGCGAGGAACGCGCCGGCGATACCCCACAGCCCCGACCACACCGCGAGGCTCGCGAGAATCGCCACCGGCGAGAGGTTGAGCGAATTGCCCATGACGTACGGATCGATGAAATTGCCGATCACGAACTGCACGACGGCGAGCGCGGCGAGGAGCGCCAGCACGCTCCCGAAATCGCTGAACTGCACGAGCGCCATCAGCACCGGCAGCGCGATGCTGATCACCGTCCCGAGATACGGAATGAAGTTGAGGAGTCCCGTGACCACCGCCCAGAACCCGGCCAATTCGAGCCCCATGAGACGCATCACCGCCCACGAGACGAGCGCCAGGACGACCGAGAGCAGCGTCTTCAGGGCGAGGTACGAGCCGATCCGTGCATTGATGTTCTCGATCACGCCGCGGATGCGCGCCACCGCGCGCGGGTCATCCGAGATCGCGGCGATCTTGCCATCGAACCCGCGACGCTCGAGCAGCAGGAAGGCGACGTAGAGGAAGATCACGACGAAACTGCCGAGAATGCCGGTGATCGACGCCACCGCGGTCGTCGCCACGCGCTGGATGTTGACTTGGGCGAGCAGCGATTCGCGCAAGGTAGCCCAGGTCGGCTCGCGTTCGATGTTGAGCATCGCGGCGGCGCGCTGCAACGCTTCGAGTATCGATTGTTGATAGTACGGCGCCAGCGCCAGCGCATGGTCGGCGGTGCTCATGACGAAGACACCCAGCGCGAAGAACAGCGCGCCGATGCCGACGAGCGTCAGCGTGTAGCGGACCCACACCGGCAGCCGGTAGCCGCCTAAGCTCGCCCGCTCCAGCACCCGCAGCATCCCCACGACGACATACATGGCAAGGACGCCGAGCACGATCGGCACCAGGACGCTTTTCGCGATGTACATCGTGAAGCCGACGACGAAGGCGATGACGACGCCGCTCGCGAGCGTGGGCAGTCGCGACCCGAGCGGCGAGCGCTCGTGGATCGGCAGTGGCGGCGTCGTGCTCATGGCTTCGTCCTTATAATGGCGCGCTGGGCTGTGGAAGCGGGTGCGACGCGCAGCGCCGGGATTTTAGGATGCAGGTCGCTGTGTGCGCCCGGCGGCCCGGGAGAGGGTGATGGTGGTAACGACCTGGCGCCTGCTGAAGTGGGCGATCGTGATGGCAATCGTGCTGCTGGTGGCGGTCGTCGCCGTGCGCACGTGGCAGATCGAGCAAGGCCCGCCGCTCGAACTGTGGCACACCTACGAACCGAGCGAGATGACCGCCGCGGAGATCGGCAAGGCCGATTGGCGGCGCTACGTCGCCGAGGAACAGCGCATCATGGACGACGTGCGCCGCGAGGTCACCGACCGACTGCCCGAGGAGGCCAAGGTCGAGGCCAATCGTTACTGGAGCGGCAGCCCGATCTATCCGGGCAGGTTCGCCACCGACTGGAACCGGTCGTACATCATGCAGCCGACGGGCACGCCCAAGGGCGCGGTGGTCATGCTGCATGGCCTCACCGACTCGCCGTACAGCCTGCGCCACATCGCCCGACGCTATCGCGACGAAGGCTTCGTCGCCGTCGCCGTCCGCCTGCCCGGCCACGGCACCGTGCCGTCGGGCCTCGCCACGGTCGAATGGGAGCAGTGGACGGCGGCGACGGAACTCGCCGCACGCGAGGCGAGGCGGCTCGCCGGGCCCGGCACGCCGCTGCACGTGGTGGGTTTCTCCAACGGCGGCGCACTCGCCATGAAGTACGCGCTCGATGCGATCGAGGACACGACGCTGCCGCGCCCCGACCACATCATCCTGATCTCGCCGATGATCGGCATCACGAGCCTCGCGCGCTTTGCCGGCATCTTCGGCTGGCCGGCGCTCCTGCCCCGCTTCGCCAAGGCGGCGTGGCTCGGCATCGTCACCGAGTTCAATCCGTTCAAGTACAACTCGTTCCCGGTCAACGGCGCTCGCCAGTCGTCGCTGGTGGCGCGCGTGCTGCAGGAGCGCATCGATACCTACGCACGCGACGGCAGGCTCGCCCAGCTCGCTCCGGTGCTCACTTTCCAGTCGGTCGTCGACTTCACGGTGAGCACGCGCGCCATCGTCAACGCGCTCTACGACCGGCTGCCCCGGAACGGCAGCGAACTGGTGCTCTTCGATTTCAACCGCAACGCCAAGTTCGGCCCACTGCTGCGCCGCACGGCCGACACGATGCTCGACCGCATGGTGCCCAATCCGCCGCGCAACTACCGCCTGGTCGTGATCGTCAACGAATCGCCGTCCTCGCCCGTGGTCGTGGCGCGCGTCACCGAGCCCGGCGCCACCGAAGAGACGGTGCGCCGCCTCGACCTCGAATACCCGCGCGACGTCTTCTCGCTGTCGCACCTCGCGCTGCCGTTTCCGATGGATGATTCGCTGTACGGGCTCAAGCCCACCACGACCGACTACGGCGTCAACCTGGGCGACCTCGCCACGCGTGGCGAGCGGGGCATCCTGACGGTGAGTCTCGATTCGCTGGTGCGGATGTCGGCCAACCCGTTCTTCCCGTACCTCATGCAGCGCATCGAGGCGGATTTGCCCGGCCGCACCGCCCCGAGCCGTTGACTGCGCCCCCTTCGGCGCCAGCGAGCGTGCCGGCCGCGCCAACGCTAGAACGGCAGCGATGACGCCATGCCCTGCGGGTTCGGCGCCTGCGCGCGCGCGCGGTCGACCCAGCCGCCACCCATCGCCTGGTACACGTTGACGACCTGCACGTAGCGGTCGGCGCGCGTGGTGACCGAGGCGAGCTCGGCGGCGAAGAGCTCGTTCTCGGCGATCAGCACGTCGAGATAGCCCGCGATCCCCTTGTCGAAGCGCAGCTGCGACAGTCGCGCGAACTCGCGCAACGCGGCGACGCGCTCGACCTGCTCCTTCGACTCGGCGAGTCGATTCTGCGTGCCGGCGAGCGCGTCGTTGGTCTCGCGGAAAGCATTGAGGATCGTCTGCTGGTAGCCCTGCACCGCGGCGCGCTGCGCGGCCTCCGCCGAATGGACCTGGCCGGCGATGCCGCCGAAGGTGAAGATCGGCCCCGTCACGCTCGCGCCGATGAGCCACAGCGAGGCGGGCCCGGCGAGGAAGCTGCCGAAGGCGGTGCTCGCCGAGCCCAGCGCGCCGGTGAGCGAGATGTTGGGGTAGTACAGCGCGCGCGTGGCGCCGATGTTCGCATTGGCGGCGACGAGGTTCTGCTCGGCCTGCAGGATGTCGGGACGCCGCTCGAGGAGTGTGGAGGGCAAGTCCGCCGGGATCGCCGGTGCGACCAGCTGGTCGATCGATTTGCCGCGCGGAATCGGCCCCGGATCGCGGCCGAGAAGGAGCGAGATCAGGTTCTCCTGGGCGGCGATGCGCTGCTGGATCGCCGGGATCGCCGCCTGCGCCTGGCGCACCTGCGACTGCACCTGCGATACCTCGGTCATCGACACCAGCCCACGCTTGTAGCGCAGGTCGAAGATGCGCGCGGTCTCGGCGAAGTTGGCCGACATCGTCCGCGCGATCTCGAGCTGGCGGTCGAACGCGCGCAGCACGATGTAGCTCGCCGCGACGTTGCTCACCACCGTGAGGATCACGCCGCGCTGCGCCTGCTCGCTCGCGTACACCTGCGCCTGCGCCGCCTCGGACAGGCGCCGCACGCGGCCGAAGAGGTCGAGCTGCCACGACGCACCGAGCGTCGCCTCGTAGAGCGTGAAGTACGGCGACACCGGCTCCGGGATCGGACTCACGCCGACGCGGCTGCCGCGAAAGCGCGAGGCGCCCACGTCGTAGCCGACCTGCGGGTAGAGCTGCGAGCGGGTGGCCGCGAGCCCGCCGATGAACTGGTCGACGCGCGCCGCCGCGATGCGGATGTCGCGATTCTCGCGGATCGCGGTGGCGATGAGGTCGTCCAGAACCGGATCGCCGAACTGCTCCCACCACTGCGTGTTGGCGATGCCCTCGGCCTTCGGCGTATCGACGCGCCACGCGGCCGGCGTCTCGACGGACGGGCGCACGTAGTCGGGCCCGACGGTGCAGCCGGCCACGATCAAGGTGGCGGTGAGGACGAGGAAGCGAAGCGGCGGCATGGGCGATTCCGGCAGGTGGCGGCGTGTGTTACGGACGACGGGTTGCCGCGGGTCGCAATTGTCGCAATGATGGCACACGCGACGAAGTAAACTATGGTGTAATCGCCGCACCGCACAAAAACTGGCAGTATTGCGACCCGGCCGACGCCTGCGGCGCAGTGCCGCAACCACATGGGGCAACCGCGGCCCGCGCCGCCACGTTGCAGCGCCACCCGGGATTCGCGACACGCCGCGGCGTCGTCAACCGAGGGAAAACCGATGAAGTACGTCTACATCGCACTGATCGTCGTCTTCACGGCGATCGTCCTGCTCTTCAAGGTCCAGAACTTCAACACGGCGACCATCTCGCTCTTCAACATGAGCCTCACGCTGCCGATGTGGCTCCTCGCTGCCGGGATCTACGTGCTGGGGATGTTCACCGGCGCCGCGCTGGTCAGCCTGCTGAAGGGCTGGTACGCCGGGGCCACCCGGCGCGGCTGAACGTCCGCTACCGCGACCGGGAGTGCGCGCGCCACCGCGCGCATCGCCGATAATGGCGGGCTGCGTCACGGCGCAGCGCACACCGCGGATCCTCCGCAAGCCTAATACCACCAACCGGAGTCTCGCATGGCCAATTTCTGGGATACCGTCGTACTGCTGGGGTCGACGTTCATTTTCATCGCCTACCTCTTCGTTCTCTTCCACATCGTCGTCGACCTCTTCCGCGACACCAGGATGGGTGGGGGCGCCAAGGTGCTGTGGATCATCTTCCTCGTCTTCCTGCCGGTGCTGACCGCGCTCGTCTACATCCTCTTCCGCGGAGGCGGCATGGGTGAACGCCAGAAGGAAGCGCTCGAGAAAGCGAAGTCGCAGACCGACCAGTACATCCGCGAGGTCGCCGGGCGCTCGCCCGCCGAGGAGATCGCGCAGGCCAAGTCGCTCCTCGACGCCGGCACGATCAGCGCCGACGAGTTCGCGCGCATCAAGGCGAAGGCGTTGTCGTAACCCTTTCAACGAGGAACGAGCCGCATGCCGCGACGTCCACGCCCATCGCGCAAGCCCGCACCGCGCGCCGCCGGCGAGCCGATCCTCGTCGACCTCGCGCTGCAGGGCGGCGGTGCGCACGGCGCCTTCAGCTGGGGCGTGCTCGACCGGCTCCTCGAGGAGCCCGGCCTGCGATTCGAGGGCATCTCGGGGACGTCGGCGGGGGCGATGAACGCGGTGGTGATGGCGCAAGGCCTCGCCACCGGCGGACACGAGGGCGCGCGTGCCGCGCTGACCACGTTCTGGCGGCGCGTCGCCGACGCCGCGCAGCTCTCCCCGATGCGCCGCGGCCCGATGGAGATCATGACCGGCGCCTGGACGCTCGACTACTCGCCGGTGTTCCTCGCCCTGGAGCTCACCGCACAGGTGCTCTCGCCGACGGTGATGAATCCGGGTGGACGCAATCCGCTCGCCGACATCCTGGCCGAGATGGTCGATTTCGCGCACCTCGCCGACGCCCCGCTCAAGCTCTTCGTCACCGCGACCAACGTGCGCACCGGGCGCGGCCGGATCTTCCGCAACGCCGAGCTGACCCCGAACGTCCTGCTCGCCTCGGCGTGCCTGCCCACGATGTTCCACTCGATCGAGATCGACGGCGACCCGTACTGGGACGGCGGGTACTCCGGCAATCCGTCGATGTACCCGCTGATGAGCGAGTGCAACGCGTCGGACACGATCCTCGTCCAGATCAATCCGATCGAGCGTCCCGGTATCCCCGAGACCGCGCGCGAGATCCAGAACCGGCTGAACGAGATTTCGTTCAACGCGACGCTCATGAAGGAGCTGCGCGCCGGCGCGCTGATGCGCAGGGCGTCGATCCCGGGCAGCCGCGAAGGCGAGATGTGGGCGAACGTGCGCATCCACCGCATCGCCAGCGACTTCATGGTCTCGCTCGGCTATTCGTCGAAGCTCCTCGCCGAGTGGGCGTTCTTCACGATGCTGCGTGACGAAGGTCGGCGCTCCGCCGAGGAATTCCTCGCCGCGCACCGCCAGGATCTGGGCGTGCGCGCGACGCTCGACCTCGACTCGTTCCTCGACGAGCCGACGTAGTCCGCGATGGGTCTCGTCGGCATCCTCGTCGGCCTCGCGGTCCTCATGTGGCTGTCGTTCCGCGGCTGGAGCGTGCTCGTGCTGGCGCCGATCGGCGCGCTCATCGCCGCGGCGTTCGGCGTGCAGCCGCTCCTGTCGCACTGGACGATCACCTTCATGAACTCGGCCGCCGGGTTCATCGCGCAGTTCTTCCCGCTCTTCCTCCTGGGCGCGGTCTTCGGCAAGCTGATGGACGACAGCGGCGGCGTCGCCGCCATCGCGCGCTTCATGACCGCGACCCTGGGCCCCAAGCGCGCGATCCTCGCGGTGGTGTTCGCCGGCGCCTTCGTCACCTACGGCGGCGTGAGCCTCTTCGTCGCCTTCTTCGTGCTGGTGCCGATGGGGCAGGCGCTGTTCCGCGCGGGGAACATCCCCAACCGCCTGCTGCCGGCCGCGGTGATGCTCGGCACGTCGACCTTCACGATGTCGGCGCTGCCGGGGAGCCCCGCGATCCAGAACGCGATCCCGATGCCGTTCTTCGGGACCACGCCGCTCGCCGCACCGGGCTTGGGCATCATCGCCGCCATCGTCATGCTGGGCTTCGGTTTGTGGTGGCTCGGCCGCGCCGAGGCGCGCGCACGCCGCGCCGGCGAGGGCTTCGGCCCCACGCCGATGGGCGCCGAGCGGGTCGCCGACAGCCCCGAGACGCGCGGCGCCGCGACGATCGCGAGCGAGTTCGATCCGGCCGAGATCCGCGAAGGGAAGGACGCGATCGACCCGCCCTCGCCGCTCGTTGCCGCCACCCCGCTCATCGTCGTCGTGGCGACGAATCTCCTGATGTCGATCGTCGTGCTGCCGCGCCTCGACCTCGAGCGCATCGCGCACCTGCGCTTCGAGCCGGAGGCGGTCGGCGCGGTGAGCGGGGTATGGTCGGTGCTGGTAGCGCTCACGTTCGGCATCGTCGTCCTCGTCGCGCTCAACCATCGACGGCTGCGCAGCTTCCGCGCTTCGGTCGACGCCGGCGCCAACGCCTCGGTGCTGCCGGTGCTGTCGGTCGCGAGCCTCGTGGGCTTCGGCGCCGTGGTGGCGGCGATGCCCGCCTTCGACGTGGTGCGCGAGTGGGTGCTGGGAATCGGCGGCGGGCCGCTCGTCTCGCTCGCACTCGCCACCAACATCCTCGCGGCGTTGACGGGCTCCGCCTCGGGCGGGCTCACCATCGCGCTCGACGCCCTCGGCAGCACGTACCTGCAGATCGCCGCCGCGATCGGCATGGATCCGTCGCTCCTGCACCGCGTCGCGGTGATCGGCGCCGGGACGCTCGACAGCCTCCCGCACAACGGCGCGGTCGTCACCCTGCTCGCGGTGTGCGGCTGCACGCACAAGGAGAGCTATTTCCACCTCGCGATGGTCGCGATCGTGGGGGCGATCGTCGCGCTCGGCGTCGTCATCCTCCTCGGCAACCAGTTTGGGTCGTTCTAGCCGGAGCGACCACGATCCGTCCATGCCTCGCTACCTGCCCGCGTTGCGCACGCTGCTCCTCGCCGCCGCCGCGGTAGCACTCGTCGGCTGCTCGACGCTGCCACGCGACGCACCGCCGCTCGACGTCATCGGCACCACCACGATTCCCGGCTTCCCCGACGTCCGTGCCATCGGCGGCACACCGAGCCGCGCGCTGACGGCCGACCTCGCGCGCTCTTACGCCGAGGAATCGCGGGCCGATTTTCCGGTCGCCGCCGACGGCAAGATTCATTACCCGATCCTCGCGCTGTCGGGCGGCGGGCCGAACGGCGCCTTCGGCTCGGGGCTCCTCAAGGGCTGGAGCAACACCGGCAAGCGTCCCGCCTTCAAGATCGTGACGGGGGTGTCGACCGGCGCGCTCATGGCGCCGTTCGCGTTCCTGGGATCGAAGTACGACGAGGCGCTGCGCGATTTCTACACGACGAACCCGTCGCAGAACATCTTCCGGCGGCTCTCCATCCTGCCGCAGCTCCTGAGCGGCGAGGCCTTCGCCGATACCGAGCCGCTGCGCGCGATCATCGAGGAGAACATCGACGACTCGCTGCTGGCGGCGGTCGCCGCGGCGCACCGCCAGGGCCGGCGCCTGTACGTCGGCACCACGAATCTCGACCAGCAGCGCTTCGTCGTCTGGAACATGGGCGCGATCGCGGTGAGCGGCGAGCCGCGCGCGCTCGAGCTATTCCGCAAGGTGATGCTCGCCTCGGCTTCCGTCCCGGTCGCGTTCCCGCCGGTCTTCTTCGACGTGGTCGCCAAACGCGAGCACTACGACGAGCTCCACGTCGACGGCGCGGTGGGCGCCAACGTATTCCTGAACGCGGGCGTCTTCAACATCACCGCCGCGCGCCAGCACAGCATTCGCGCACCGGCGCACGAGGAGGTCTACGTCATCCACAACGGCCAGCTCCGGCCGCGACCGCTGCAGACGCGCCGGACGATCGTCGGCATCGCCACGCGCGCCTTCGACGGTTTCGCGCGTGCGGGCACGATCGGCGATCTCTTCCAGATCTACGCGGTGACGCTGCGCGACGGCATGGACTTCCGCTGGATCACCATCCCCGAGTCGGCCACCATCTCCGGCAGCGAGATCTTCGACCCGGTCATCATGGGCAACCTCTTCGCGCTCGGCGTCGAGCTCTGGCAACGCGGCGATCCGTGGTCGATGACGCCCCCCGGGATGGCGCCGACGAACGCCGTCGACTGATGTACCCCGTGCGCTATCCGTGCGTGCGCATGAGCAGCGCGAACGCGAGGGTCACGAGGACGAGCGACAAGCTCGCCACCGACCAGCCGCGCAGCGCGTAGTCGATCGCTTCCAGCGCGCGACCCACCGGGGCGCAGACCGCGCGTAGCGCACGCACCGCACCGGCACCCGCTGCGAACGGCGCCTCGCGCGCGAAGCCGAGCGCGAGCAGCGCGCCGACCACGACCGTCGTCATCAACCAAGCGAATTCGCTTGGCGCGAGCGGGTTCTTCACGAGGGACGCCGGCAGCGGCCCGGCAACCGCGACCCAGGCCAGCGCGAACGAGCACAGCGCGAGCGTGAGCGCGGCGAGCTCCTGCGAGCGCGGCACCGCCGCCGGCGGCGTGGCGTCGGCGGGCGGGCGGCGCAGCGCGCGCACCGTCACCAGCACGACGTAGCTCGCGGTGAGGAAGCCGCCGGCGGTGAGCACGACGTCCCACCACCATTGCGCGCTCGCCGCGGCACTCGCCAGCAGCAGCTTCTTCGCGAGGTACGCGCCGCTCGGCAGCACGCCCATCAGCGCGACACCACCGACGACGAAAGCGAGGACGGTGACGGGCATCGCGCGCCCGGCGCCGGTGAGCTCGCCGAGGCGATCGTGGCCGTACGCCTTGTACAGGAGTCCCGCCGCCATGAACATCGCGGCCTTGGCGGTCGCGTGTGCGAGCGCCTGCAAGACGCCGGCGTCGAGCGCACCGCCGCGGACGAACGCGCCGGAGGCGTCGTACCCCAGCGGGAACATGAGGAAGAGATAGCCGATCTGCGCCAGCGTCGAGTACGCGACGAGGAGTTTCAAGCGCTCCTGGCGCAGCGCGAGCACGCTGCCGACGACGATCGCCGCTGCGCCGAGGCTGCCCAGGAGCTGCGCCGCGGCGGGGCCGGCGAGCGCCGGCGCCACGTCGAACCACAGGCGGATGACGATGAACCACGAGCCTTTCACGACGAGTGCGGAGAGGATCGCGCTGGCCGCCGGCGGTGCGCCGGCGTGGGCCGGCGGCAGCCACAGGTGCAACGGGAAGAGCGCCGTCTTGGCGAGGAGCCCCGCCGTCATCATCGCGAGCGCCAACCACGGCGTCGATCCCGGTTGCATGCGTGCGGCGAGGAGCGCGATGTCGAGCGTGCCGAACGCGCCGTAGAGGAGCACCGCACCCAGCAGGTAGAAGATCGAGCCGGCCAGCGCGAACACGAGATAGCGCAGCGCGGCGCGCAGCGTCTCGCCCTTGCCGTCGAGGCAGACGAGCGGCACCGCCGAGAAGGTGAGGAGCTCGAGTGCGACGTACAGCGTGAAGAGGTCGCCGCTCAGGAACGCGAGGTTGAGCGAGGCGAAGATCGACAGCAGCAGCAGCCAGTAGACGAGTGACGAGCGCGTTTCGCGCGCGCCCGCCGGCGCGCCGAAGTCGGCGCGTGCATAGACCGCGATGCCCGCGATCACCACGGCGATGCCCGCCATCATCGCCACCGCCGGCCCGTCGGCGCGCAGCGCGATGCCCAACGGCGGTGCCCAGCCCCCCAAGAAGTAGGTGAGAGTCCCCTGTATCGCCCACCACTGGCGCGCGATCACCACGGCGATGGCGCCACCGGCCGCGATGGTCGCCGCGGCCACCCATACCGCCCGCCGTCCACCGAGTACGAGCGCGAAGAGCATGCCGGCAAACGGCACGATGACGGCGGCCGGAAGCAGACCGTCGGCGGCGACCCCAGCGGCGGGCGTCATGCGCGGGCGTTCGGCTCGGGTGCGCCGGGCGGTGAGACTGCGCCGGCGGTGACGCCGTCCCCGGCGGGTGGGGGCGAGGCGAGCGTGGTCGACCCGGTCTCCTCCTGCAAGCGCAGGAGCACGGTCACCGCGAGCGCGGTCGCCGAGAACGCGACGACGATGCCGGTGATGAGCAGCGCCTGCGGCACCGGATCGCCCCCCAGGCCGGCGGCCGCGCCGCGGCGCGCGATCACGCCGAAGAGCAGGAAGACGCCGCTGCCGACGACGTTGAAGGCGACCAGCTTGCGCAGTGGCTGCGGATGCACGATGAAGCCGTACAGCCCGACGCCGATGAGCGCCGCCGCGGTAAGGCCGTAGATGGTGATCGCGTTCATCACGACCCCGGACCATCAGGCCGCTCGGGAGGGCCGGCCATCACGAGCGCCAGCGTCAGCGCGAGCGACGGCATCAGCGCGAACTCGACCACCAGGATGAGCGGCTTCGACCAACCTTCAGGGTAGGCGAGGAACGCGCCGGCACGCACCGCACCGACGATGCCGATCGCGATGAACACCAGCGGCCCGGCCACGAGCAGCGTGCGTACGCTGCGCCGGCTCACCGGCGGGGCATCGACGAGCCCGGCGAGGAGCGCCAGGAGCCACATGGCCGCGACGATCGTCGCGCCCTGGAACTTGCCGCCCGGGTCGTCCGCGCCCACCCAGAAAACGTAAATACCCACGACGACCCCGATCGGCGGCAACACGCGCGCGATGAAGGTAAGGATGCCGTCGGGATCGGCGTCGTAGCGCGGACCGGGACGTCCTCCCCACACCCGGTCCGGAGCGAGCGACCACACGCCGATGAGTGCGAGCAGGAGCACGATTGCCTCGAGCAGCGTATCGATCGCGCGGAACGCGAGCAGCACGCCGGTGATCGGGTTGCCCACCCCGGTGGCCGGCAGCTTCGCCATGGCCTCCGGCGCCAGGGTCAGCGGGAGTTCGGGCAGCGTCAGCACGGCCGCGGCGAGCGCCAGCGCGACGCCGGTGGCGCCGAGAGCCGCGCCGAGCCGCGTCACCCCGCCGACGTGCACCGCCGCCGATTCGATACGCGAGGCGCGCAGGCGTGCCGCCGCACGCACGAGCAGCAGGCTCGTGAAGCCGCCGCCGATGGCCGCCTCGGTCAGCGCGATGTCGACACCGCCCAACTGCACCCAGGCGAGCGTCAGCATGAGGCCGTAGGCGACGAAGCCCAGCAGCGCCGGGAAGACATCGCGGGCGAAGATCGCGTAGGCGCCCAGGCCCAGGATCAGCAGCGCCGGCGCGGCAGAGAAGAGCCCGGTATCCATGATCGTCGCGAAGGGGCCGCGATCAGCGTCGCTGCTTCAGCACGCGGCGGGCGACGCGCGCGACGAGCTGCCCGGCATCCGCGCTCGACAGCATGACGAGGAGCCAGATCACGAGGAGCTTGGCGACGTTGGCGGCGCCACCGACGTGCGGCAGGAGGCCCAGCACGATGAGCCCGAGGCCGAGGTTGTCGGCCTTGGTGAGCGCGTGCAGGCGGGTGAGCGTATCCGGGAAGCGCAGCAGCCCGACGGTCCCGGCGAGGTAGAAGAACACGCCCAGCCCGACGAGCCCGTAGGTCGCGAGGTTCACGAGCGTGGCGAGATCCACGGCGCGGCGCCTATTCGGAGGGCGTGTCGGAGCGCGTCGCCACGTCCGGCGCGAACTTCACGAAGGCGATCGACGCGAAGGCCGCGAACACGGCCAGCGTCAGCGCGACGTCGAGGATCGCGAACTCGCGGTAGGCGACGGCGAGCAGCACGAGCGCCGCGATGCCGCCGCTGCCCAGGAGCTGTACCGCCATCAGCCGGCTCGCATCCGACGCGCCGCCCAGCACGCGCACCAGGCCGATCGCCACCAGGACGACGACCAGCGCCGCGGCCGCGAGGAGGTATTCAGCCACGACGCACTCCGGGGATGAGCACGGAGGCGAGACGCGCCTCCTCGCGCGCGAGGTCGTCGGCGACCGGCTGCGAAACGTCGAGGCAGTGGAATTCGATGCTGTCGGCATCGTCGGCGCAGGGCAGCGTCCCGGGCAGGAGACTCATCATCGTCGCGTAGTTGTTGCGGGCGTGGCCACGCGGCAGGCGCGTGCGGTAGACGACGAACCCGGCGTCGAGTCGCGGGCCAGGCGAGAACGCACGGCGCGCGACGTCGATTCCGGCGACGACCGACTGCCACACGAAGCGCGGCAACTGGATGAGGAGCGGCCCCAGGCGCACCTCGCCCGCACCCGGCGGGAGGAGCCGCAGGCTCGTCCACGTGGCCGCGACGGCGGCGACGAACCCGACGGCGAGGTCGGCCAGCTTGACGCTTTGCAGCAGCACGAGCCAGAGCAGGAAGAAGGCGGCGCCGCGCGCGAGCGCGAGCCGCGAAGGGGGCCGGCTCATGCGACGCCTCCCATGGCGGCCGGGGTACCGGTCACGTCGACGCGCATCGCCGCGAGCCGGTCGAAGAGCTTCGCCTCGCCGCGGATCGGCCACCAGTCGTAGAGGAAGATCTGGATCGGCTCCCACAGCGCCACCCAGCCGCCGATCACGAACGTTTCGGTGATGACGATCTTGTAGCGCTCCTCGCTCGCGAAGCCCGCCAGGAACTCGCCGGCGAGGATCGCCGCGCCGGCGAAGGCCAAGCCGATCACGAGGCTCAGGCGGCCGTGGCGGAAGCGGCGTTTCAACTCGCGACGCTTGCTCGCCGCGCGCTCGCGAAAGTACGTGTGGATCGCGTCGCGCAGCAACCCCCGGCCCTCGTCGGTGGCGGCCTCCTGCGTGAGGTTGACGTCGAGCGCGAGCGGCGAGCGGCGATCGACCTCGTGGGCCCAATCGACGATGTACGCTTCGGCGTTGGGATCGAGGTCGCGCTCGCGAAATGGCGCCGGATCCATGGCGTTGAAGAGCTGCCGCAGCTGCCCGACCTGCAGCTCGAGAACGCTCTCCGCCACCGGCGCTGCCATGCCGGAACCGGTCGGTCAGGGCGCCGCCGGCGTCACCGCCGGTGGTCGCGGGCGATCCTCGCGCCCGAACACCGCCACGTACAGCGTCGGCAGCAGGATCAGCGTGAGCAGCGAGGCCACGAGCAACCCGCCCATGATCGCGAACGCCATCGGTCCCCAGAAGATCGTCGGCGCGATCGGGATCAACCCCAACACGGTCGAGATCGCGGTCAGCACCAGCGGCGTCAGGCGATCCTTGGCCGCCGCGAACACCGCATCGACCACACCCTTGCCCGCCTCGCGCTCGGCCTCGATCGAGACGATGAGGATCACCGCATTCTTGGCGATCATGCCGATCAAGGCGAGGATGCCGAGGATCGCCACGAACCCCAGCGGCCGCTGGAAGACGAGCAGCGCGGCGACGACACCGATGAGGCCCAGCGGCAGGATGAACAGCACCATCGCCATCCGCCGGAAGCTCACCAGCAGGAGCATCATGAAGGTGAGCATCAGCAGGATCATGATCGGCACGACCGAGAACACGTTCGCCGACGAGTCGTTGCTGCTCTCGTAGGTGCCACCGATCTCGATCCGGTACGGCCGGGGGAGCTTCGCGTTGTACGCGTCGATCGCCGGCTTCATGGCATTCACCACCGCCTCGGGCAGCACGCCGTGCACGACGTCGGAGCGCACGGTGAGCGTGGGCACCCGGTCGCGGCGCCAGACGAGCGGGAACTCCTGCTCCTCGGAGAAGCGCGCGAACTGCGACAGCGGGATCATGCGTCCGGCCGGGGTCGGCACGGCGAGCGAGGCCAGCGACTCGAAGGACACGCGCTCGTCGGGGGTCGAGCGGGCGATGACGTTGACGAGGTAGATGTCGTCGCGCACCTGCGTGATCGGCGAGCCGGTGACCGCGGCGTTGAGCACCGCGGCGATGGCGCGCGAGCTCACGCCCAGGCGCCGCGCCTGGTCCTGGTCGATCTGCACGCGCACCTGGCGCGCCGGCTCCATCCAGTCGAAGTTGACGTTGCTCACCCGCGCGTCGGCACCCATGATCTGCGCCACGTCCTGCGCGATGCGCCGCACTTCCTCGATATCGGGCCCGGTCACGCGGTACTGGACCGGCCAGCCGACCGGCGGGCCCATCTCGAGTGACGACACGCGTGCGACGACGTCGGGAAAGTCCACCGCGAGGATCCCCTGCAGCTTCGCCTGCAGGCGGTCGCGCGCCTCGATGCTCTTGGCGATCACCACGATCTGCGAGAAGAACGGATTGGCGAGGTGCACCGACAGCGGCAGGTAGAAGCGGATGGCACCCCGGCCGACGTAGGTGCTGTAGCGCTCGACATCGGGATTCCCGTCGAGCAGCGCCTCGACGCGCTTGGCGGTCGCTTCGCTCGCGTAGATCGACGCGTTCTGGCGTAGCGTGAGGTCGACGAGGAGTTCCGGGCGGTCCGACGACGGGAAGAACTGCCGCGGCACGAACTGCAGCATGTACAGCGCCGCCACGAAGACGGCGATGGTGAGCCCGATCGTCACCCAGCGGAAGCGGATCGCCGCGCCGAGGAACGCCGCGTACGCCGACACGAGTTTCGACGGCTTCGCATCGGCGCCGCCCTCGGGCACCTTGAGGATCGCCTTGCCGAGGATCGGTCCGACGATGACGGCAACGAGCCAGGATGCGACGAGCGAGATCGCCACCACCGAGAAGAGCGACGAGAGCACCTCGCTCGCCCCGCCCGGCGCGAAGCCCACCGGCACGAAGCTCGCGATGGTGATGAGCGTTCCGATGAGCATCGGCGCGGCGAGCGCCTTGTACGCATACGATGCCGCCTCGTCCTTGCTGTCGCCGGCCTTCAAACGGCGCAGCATGGCGTCGACGGTGGTCATGGCGTCGTCGACCAGCAGCGTGAGCGCGATGATCAGCGCGCCGAGCGACACCCGCTGCAGGTTGATGTGCCGGATGTCCATCACCGCGAAGACGAGCGCCAGCGTGATCGGGATGGCGAGCGCGACGATGATCCCCGGCCGCACGCCGAGGCTCAAGAAGCTGCAGACGAGGATGATCGCGATCGCCTGATACAGGGAGACCAGGAAGTCGTTGATCGCGTGGTCGACGATCTGCGACTGGTCGGCGACCATGACGGGCTCGATGCCGACCGGCAGCGCGGCCTTGATGTCGGCCATCGCCTCGCGGATGTTGTGACCGAGCGCCAGGATGTCGCCCCGGTCGCGCATCGCGATGGCGAGGCCGATCGCCGGCTTGCCGTTGACGCGAAACATCGGCGTGGGCGGATCGACGACGCCGCGGTACACCCGGGCGATGTCGCCCAGGCGGTAGGTGCGGTCGCCGGAGGCGATGCTGACGTTCTCGATGTCCTTCTCGTTGTCGAAGGCGCCGGTCACCCGCAGGTACACGCGCTCCTGGTCGGTCTGGATGACGCCGGCGGGGCGCAGCACGTTCTGCGCCTGCAGGGTGGCGACGATCTGCCCGTAGTCGAGGCGCAGGCTCGCGAGGGTGGCCGCCGAGAACTCGATGAAGATGCGCTCGTCCTGCGCGCCCAGGATCTCCACCTTGGCGACGTCGGGCACCTGCAGGATCTTCGAACGCGCCGCCTCGACGTAGTCGCGCAGCTCGCGGAAGTTGAAACCGTCGGCGGTGAAGCCGTAGATGATGCCGAAGGTGTCGCCGAAGTCGTCGTTGAAGAACGGACCGATCACCCCCTGCGGCAGCGTGAGCCGCATGTCGCCGATGTTGCGGCGGACGCGATACCACACGTCGGGGATGTCCTTGGTCGCCGTCGTCTCGTCGAGGTCAACGAAGATGGTCGTCTGCCCCGCCGTGGTGTAGCTCCTGATCGCGTCGAACTTGTGCGTCTCCTGCAGCGTGCGCTCGAGCCGCTCGGTCACCTGCGAGGTCATCTCCTCGACGGTGGCGCCCGGCCAGCCGGCGGCGACGATCATCGTGCGCACGGTGAAGGGCGCATCCTCGTCGCGCCCCAGATTCTTGAACGCGAGCACGCCCGCGGCCACCACGACGATCATCAGGAAGACGATCAGCGACGGCCGCTTGAGCGACCACGCCGACAGGTTCGGGCCGATCACGGCGCAGCTTTCAGCAAGCTCACCTTCTGCCCGGGGCGCAGCGCCTGGACACCCGCGGTGACGACCACGTCACCGGGATTCAAACCCGACGCGACCTCGACCCGATTGGGGTCCGACGAGCGGATCTCGATCGGGCGCGACGACACGGTGCCGGTCTTCGGATCGACGACCCATACCGCGGCCTGCCGATCGGCGCGCACCACCGCCGACGGCGGGATCTCGATCACCTCGCCGGCCGCGAGCTGCAGGCGCCCGCCGACGGTCGAGCCCAGGCGCATGTCCGCGGGCGGATTGACGAGCTTGGCGCGAATGCGAAACGTCCCGGTGAGGGGATCGGCCCGGGGCGAGATCTCGCGCACCACCGCATTGGCACTCACTGCCGCGTCGCCGGTGAGCGATACCGCGATCGAGGTGCCGAGCCGCGTGCTCGCCTTGGCGCGTGCGGGAATGTCGAAGACGGCGTCGCGGCCCCCTTCGCGCGCGACCTGCACGATCATCTGCCCGGCGCCGACCACTTCGCCCGGCTCGGCGCCCTGCGCGGTGACCACCCCGGCGACGTCGGCGACGAGCCGCGTGTCGGAAACGCGCGTCTGCGCGAGCGTCACCTGCGAATTCGCCGATTCGACCGCCGAGCGCGCGGATTGCGCCGCGGCCTCGGCGGACTCGAACTGCGCCTGCGAGACGGCGCGCTCGGCAACGAGGTCACGCATCCGCTCGTACATGCTCTGCGCTTCGGTCTGCCGGGCGCGTGCCGCGTCGAGCTGCGCGCGGGCGGCGACGAGCGAGGTCTCCTCGTTCTGCGAATCGAGGATCGCGATGAGCTGGCCCGGCTTGATGGTGTCGCCGATGCCGACGTTGCGCTGGACGAGCCGGCCGCCGATGCGAAACGCCTGATTGATCTCGGTCTGCGCCTGCACGGTGCCGTTGAGGTTCACCGTGTCGCCGGCGACGGTCTTGGCCACCGTCATCGTGCGCACGGGGCGAACCTCCGGAGGGCGCGGCTCCTCCGCGCGCTGGCAGCCGGCGAGGGTCAGCAACCCGGCGATCACCAGAGCAGCAGCCGCGACCGGGCGCACGCGGGCTCGCCGCAAAGGGTACGTGGACATGAAGCGACTCCGTGATGAAAGGATGCGCAGTGCTCGCGACGCGTCAGGCCGAACCCGTCGATGCAGGCGCTGGCGCGGAAACGTTGGTGCGGATCCCGAAGGCCGCGACGGCGATGGCGAGCAAGGGGCTCACGAAACTGAAAACGGCGAACGGCGCGTAGGACAAGGTGGCCACCCCCAGGGTCGCGGCCATGTACGCGCCGCAGCTGTTCCAGGGGACGATGGCCGACGTCGGCGTGCCCGAGGCGCCGATCGTGCGCGAAAGCACATACGGCGGCAGGCCGCGCTTTTCGAACGCCGCCTTGAACATGCGTCCGGGCAGGACGATCGCGATGTACTGGTCGGCGGTGACGACGTTGGTCCCGAACACCGACGCGACGAGCATCGCCACCAGCCGTCCGGTCGATTTCGCCTTCTCGACGATCGGTGTCATGAGGCGCTCGAGCACGCCCGCCTTCTCGACCACGCCGCCAAAGGCGAGCGCGACGATGATGAGCCAGACGGTGTTCAACATGCTCGCCATGCCGCCGCGGGTGACGAGCCGGTCGATCGCCTCGATGCCGGTCTGGGATTTGTAGCCCTCGGCGAGCGCCAGCCACACGCCCTTGACGATCCCCACGCCACCCCACGTGCCGGGGTCGATCCCGGCGTAGGCGATGACGCGTGCCGGAGCGACGACGGCGGCGAGCACGCCGCCCACCAGCGCACCCGTGAAGATCGTCGTCAACGGCGCGAAGCGGAAGACCGCCATGACGATGACCACCACGAGCGGCAGGAAGAGCCACAGCGAGATGTCGAATACGCCGCGGATCGCCTCGATCTTCGCGCTGGCGTCGAAGTCCCCGGGGCGCCCGAAGAAAAAGAAGACCGCCAGCGCGATGAGGAGCGCCGGCGCCGACGTGAGGAGCGTCTCCCGCACGTGCCGATACAGGTCGACGCCGCCCGCCGCCGAGGCGAGGTTCGCCGAATCGGACAGCGGCGAGGTCGTGTCGCCGAAGTACGCGCCGGAGATGACCGCGCCGGCGGTGATCGCCGGGCTCAGGTCCATGTTCTGGGCGATGCCCATGAAGCCGATGCCGATGGTGCCGGCGACGGTCCACGAACTGCCGATGCTCGCCGAGATGATGCCGCAGATGAGGCAGACGGTGACGTAGAAATAGTGCGGCGAGAGCAACTGCAGCCCGTAATAGACCATCGCGATCAGCGTGCCGCTCATCGCCCAGGTGCCGATCAGCGCGCCGACCATGAAGAGAATGAAGATGGCGCCGATGCCGGTGCCCACGCTGGCGATCGCCGCTTCGCGCAGCGAGTCGAGACTGTGACCGCGGCGCCAGGCGACGAATACCGCGATCATCGTCGCGATGGTCAGCGCCACCTGGTTGGGGCCGAGCGCGCCCTCGTCGCCGAAGAGGAGGAACGAGACCGCGACGAGGAAGATGAGCGCCGCGATCGGAATGATCGCCTCGGTCAGCGACAGCGGCTGCGGCGGCGCGGCGGGCGGTTCGCTCTTCTTGGGCGGAACTGACATGGCTTTCGACCCCGTTGTCGGGGTGCACGACCCGTTATGCTACCGCACCGACCGCGTTTGCGGCGGCGCACAAGAACAGCGCCCGGCCGGCGCGATG
The DNA here is from genome assembly GCA_020852555.1 of Burkholderiales bacterium. GTDB lineage: Bacteria > Pseudomonadota > Gammaproteobacteria > Burkholderiales > Casimicrobiaceae > VBCG01. The sequence goes on along the minus strand of JADZAQ010000228.1, from coordinate 12,327 downwards.
CGCCGGCCGGGCGACCCTCGAACGTGTCGGCTCGCGGAATTCAGCTCAGTAATCGACCGCGTCGCGGATGATCGGACAGGTCATGCAGTGACCGCCGCCGCGCCCGCGCCCGAGTTCGGCGCCGACGATCGTGATCACCTCGATGCCCGCCTTGCGCAGCAGCGTGTTGGTGTAGGTGTTGCGGTCGTAGGCGTAGACCACGCCCGGCGAGGCGCAGACGAGGTTCGCGCCGCTGTCCCACTGGGTGCGCTCGCGCTGGTAGTCCGAGCCCCCTGCCTCGACGACGCGCAGCTTCTTGAGCCCCAGCGACTCGGCGACGACGTCGACGAAAGGCTTCTTCTCGGCGCGGAACTCGACGCCACTCGCGTGATTGCTCGGGTAATACGAGAACGTCGTCGTCTTCGCGAGGAAGTCGGGGGCGAGCAGCACGCAGTCGCGATCGGCGAAGGTGAACACGGTGTCGAGGTGCATCGCCGCGCGGATCTTGGGGATCGCCGCGACGATCACGCGCTCGGCCGCCTTGTTCTTGAAGAGCGCCGCGGCCAACTGGCTGATCGCCTGCCGCGAGGTGCGCTCGCTCATGCCGATCAGCACGTTGCCCTTGCCGATCGGCATGACGTCGCCGCCTTCGAGGGTGGCGAGCCCGTGGTCCTGCGTGGGATCGCCCCACCAGACGTTGACCTTGCCGGCGAAATCGGGGTGGAACTTGTAGATCGCCGTGGTGAGGACCGTCTCCTCGTGGCGCGCCGGCCAGTACAGCGGATTGAGCGTGACGCCGCCGTAGATCCAGCAGGTGGTGTCGCGCGTGTACAGCGTGTTGGGCAGCGGGGCCAGCAGGTACTCGGTGCCGCCCGCGGCTTCCTTCACGACCTGCAGCGCCTTGCCGCCGATCGCTTCCGGAAACTCGTGCGTGGACAGCCCACCGATCATGACCTCCGCAAGCTCGCGGTCGGGCAGCCCCTCGAGGTAGCTGCGCAATTCGTCGATGAAGCCCAAACCGATCTGGTTGGGGGTGAGCTGGTAGTCGAGCAGCCACTTCTTCCCTTCGGGCACGGCGACGGTCTCGGCGAGGAGGTTGTGCATCTCGACCACGTCGATGCCGCGGTCGCGCATCTTCTGCACGAAGTCGAAGTGGTCGCGCTTCGCGTTCTCGACCCACAGCACGTCGTCGAAGAGGAGCTGGTCGCAGTTCGACGGGGTGAGGCGCTGGTGGGCGCGGCCCGGCGCGCAGACCATCACCTTGCGGAGTTGGCCGACTTCGGAATGGACGCCGAACTTCACTTCCTTGGTGATAGGCATTGCTTGCTCCTTATGAATCGAATCCGAGGCTCAGATCTTGATGACGCCGGTGGCGAGCCACCAGATGCCGACCACGGCGCCGATCATCGCGACGATGAAGATGATCCAGTCGGTGGACTTGGTGAACACCGGAAGGTTCTGCTCGCGGCGCGACCAGTAGTAGAGGATCGTGCCCGGGCCGTACAGCACCGCCGAGAGCACGACGAACTTCATGCCGGCGGCGTAGACGAGGAACGCGGTGTAGAAGGTGGCGACGACCGCGATGAAGAGGTCGCGGTTACGCTCTTCCGGTCGCTGATCGTAGGTCTCGCGGCGCGCGACGAGCATCCATCCGTAGCCGGCGCACAGCAGGAATGGAATGAGCGACACCGCCGCCGTGAGGTCGAGCATCAGGTTGAACGCATCGCGCGACCAGTAGGTGGTGATCACGATCACCTGCACGACGATGTTGGTGAGCCACAAGGCGGCGACCGGCACCCTGTTGGCGTTCTCCTTCGCGAACAGCTTCGGCATGTCCTTGTTGCGCGCCGCGGCGGAGAGCACTTCGGCGCAGATCAGCGTCCAGGCGAGGTAGGCACCGAGCACCGAGACGATCACCCCGATGCTGATGAACCAGCGTCCCCAGGGGCCGACGACGGCCTCGAGCACGCCCGCCATCGACGGCGCCGTCTGGCCCGCGATGTCGGCGCGCTTCAGCACCGCGTAGGGCAGCAGCGTCACCAGCACCATGAGCGAGGTGACAATGATGAATCCGGTGACCGTGGCGAACCCGATGTCCTTGCGTTCCTTCGCGAAGCGCGAGTACACGCTCGCGCCTTCGATGCCGAGGAACACGAACACGGTGACCAGCATCGTCGCCTTGACCTGCTCGAACACCCCGTTGGTGAGGTCGCCACCGTACAGGTTGTAGCTGAAGAGATCCGCCTTGAACGCGACGATCAGGATCAGGATGAAGGTCAGGATCGGGATCACCTTGGCGATGGTCACGATCTTGTTGATGGCGGCCGCCTGCTCGGTGCCGCGCAGGATCAGGAAGTGGAAGAGCCAGATGCCGATCGATGCCACGGCGATCGCCACCACCGTGTTGCCGTCGCCGAACACCGGGAAGAACGCACCCAGCGTCGACTTGATCAGCACCCAGTACGAGACGTTGCCGATGCAGCTCCCGATCCAGTAGCCGAATGCCGACAAGAAGCCGGGGTAGTCGCCGAAGCCTTCCTTGGCATACGCGAACACGCCTGCATCGAGATCGGGCTTCCGCTCGCCCAGGAACTGGAACACGCGCGCCAGCATGTACATGCCGGTGCCGGCGATCGCCCACGCGATGATGGCGCCGATGGGCCCCGTCACGGCGCCGAACCGCGACGGCAGCGCGAAGATGCCGGCACCCACCATGCCGCCGACGACCATCGCGAGCAGCGCGGTGCGCGAAATCTTCTGGTCTACGCTCGCCATATCCCTCTCCCGTAGTGTCCGTCGGCGTGGCACGCATCGGCACGACGATCGTCGGCCGCAATCACGCGGGCCACGGCGCTGCCGCGCACCCGTCATCTTCCGCTGACGCTGCGGCGAAGGGTAAGCGACCCGCGTCAATGACGTCCAGTAAGCCAAAGGCGTATGGACCCTGCGGATTTCGGCGCGAGAAACGCTGGCGTCGCCCGCCCCGCCGCGACCGGCCCGCGGGGGATTTTCGTGGCACCAGGCATGCGCGCCGGGCATTGCGGTACGATGCCGTACGCTGCTATGGCGGCAGCACTGCGACGTCGCACCCCGACACCTTGCCGGGCCGTGCGCGAGACCAACGGTATGTCCGGAACCGTGCCAGCGAAATCGTCGAGACGCATCTACATCGTCGATCCCGACGCAGCGGCAGGTGCGGCGCTCCGCGAGGCGCTATCCGCGCTCGGCTACGACGCGCGGAGCACCGGCTCGGTCGCGAGCATCATCGCGGCGGCGCCGGCGAAGCGGATCGCGTGCGTGCTCGTCGACGCCTCACCGGGCGACCCGTCGGCCTTCGCCCTGCAGCAGTACCTGCACGAGCGCGATGCCGACGCCGGTGTCGTGTTCATGGCCGCACACGCCGACATCGCCATGGCCGTCACGGCAATGAAGCGCGGCGCTATCGATTTTCTCGTCAAGCCGCTGCGCATGAGCGAACTCCTGCCGGCCGTGGAGGCCGCACTTGCGTACGGCGAGCGCAAGCGCGAAGCCCGCCAGCACGATGCTGAAACGGCCACTCGTCTCGCTCGCCTCACGCCGCGCGAGCGCGAGGTATTCGCGCTGGTGGTGCAGGGCAAGCGCAACAAGGCGATCGCCGAAGCACTGGGAAGCCGGGAGTCGACGGTGAAGGTCCATCGCTCCCGCCTCATGAGGAAGCTCGGGGTCAAGACTCTGGCCGACCTGCTGGGCATCGGGAGCCGCCGCGATCTTCCGGGACCGCGTATGTCGCCCGATCGCCTCGCCGACGCTGACCTCCACACGGCTGCCCGGCGCCCGCGTCGCGCGCGCACCCCTGCGCCGCCGCTTCGCGCCGATTCGACCCCATGATCCCCCGGCTTCGCGGGAGCGCGTATCCCGCGCCCGGCGCATTCGCCGTCCTCGTGGCCTGGGCGGCAACGGCAATCGCCGCACCCGAAGGACTCGCCGACTGCCGCGCGATCGCAGACCCCGCCCAGCGGCTTGCCTGCTACGACCGGGTCTCCGGCCGCGCCGTCGAAGCCACGCCACCCGCGGTGGGCAGTCCGCGCGGCGCCGCCGACGCGCAAGGCGCCGGCGAGGTTCGAGGTACCGGCACGGCGGCGTCGACCCGAATGGAGGATACGGCGTCGCTCCTCGAAACCGCGTGGGGCCTGCACCCCGATGCGCCGCGCAACGCGATCCGCTTCTACAACGCCAACTATCTCCTCTTCGGCCGCTATACCAATCGCGTGAACACCGCGCCGTACGCGGCCATGGCCGCGCTCGCCGGCGACGAACTGCACCTGGACGACGTCGAGGCGAAGTTCCAGCTGTCGTTTAAGGCGAGGCTGTGGACCACCGACGACCGGCGCTGGAGCGTATGGGCGGCGTACACGCAGCAGAACCAGTGGCAGGTCTACAACGACGCCGTCTCGCGCCCCTTCCGCGAGACGAACTACATGCCCGAGCTCTTCGTCACTCACGGGGTCGACTACGATCTGGGCGGCGGCTTTCGGTGGCGCGTGCTCAATGCCGGCTTCAATCATCAGTCGAACGGGCGCACCGACGCCGTGTCGCGGAGCTGGAACCGGCTCTTCGCCGAAGCCGGCATCGAGAACGGCAATCTCGCCCTCGTCGGCCGATTGTGGTGGCGCATCCCCGAGAGCGCCGAGAAGGACGACAACCCCGACATCACCGATTACTACGGCTACGGCAGCGTCTCGGCGCTGTATCGCTGGCGGGGTCACAGCTTCCTCGCGAGCGCGCGCGGCAACGTCGCCAAGGGCAAGGGCGCCTTCGAGTTCGGCTGGACCTCACCGCCGATCCTCGGTCCGTTGCGCGCCTACGTGCAGGTCTTCACCGGCTACGGCGAGAGCATGATCGACTACAACTGGAACCAGACGACGGTCGGTGCCGGCATCGCCTTGAGCGACGGGCTGTGAGCAGTCCCGGATGAAAGGCGTTTCACAGGAGACGCCGAGGCGCAGAGAGCGCAGAAACCTCGGCGTCTCTGCGTCTCTTTGTGAATGGATCCCTGGCAACGGCGGTAACGCCGCGTTACGAGCGTCCGCGCGGACGCGGCGGTGGCGGCGCCCAGCCCGGCGTCCCCCAACCCACCCACGCCGCCTTGTCCGCGAACCAGCGCCGATCGCGATAGTGTGCGTCCCAGTACGACTCGACCGAGAAGGCGACGACAGGAACCCGCCCCGGCAGCACGTTGCGCAGCGCGTCGCGGTGGACCCAGCCGCGCCGCCGCCCGGCGACGACGTCACACCAGGTGAAGTCTTCGATGCAGCCTTGCACCTGCACCGTATCGTGGCGCGTCACCCGCGTGACCACGGGAAACACCGTGTCCGGGCCGGCGTGCATGTTCGTGTCCTGCCACGGCTTCGTCACCGCAGCTTGCGCCGCAGCGGCCGCGCAAACGAGAATCAGGCACGTCGCCGCTGCAGTGTGCAGGAGCTTCTTCATCGCGAAAGGACCTCGATTGACCAGCCGCTACTGTAGCGAATCGCGCGTGAGCGCGACCTGTCGCCGTGCAACCGCAGTGCCGGTGCGTTCGGCCGCACTCGCACCGGCCTCGCGGACGGCATGGCCTCGCCTCCGCCGCGCCTCGGGGACGACATCGCGTCGCCTTCGCTGCGGCAGCACCCGATGAGGCGTCGCGCCTTCCTGGCGGCCTCCGCTGCGCTGGGACTCGCCGCCTGCAGCGACGTGTCGCTGCGCGACGGTCTCGCCAACGCCTGCCTCGGCGCGCTGCCGCCGGCGTTGCGCGATCACCCGCTCGTGCAGGCGGCGTGGGAAGGGCTCGATGCGGCGCAGGTCATCGACACGCATTGCCACCTCGTCGGCATCGGCGACACCGGTCCCGACACCTGGATCAACCCCGAGATGGAGGAGATCTGGCATCCGGGTCGGTACCTGCAGCGCATCTTCTACCTCAACGCGACCTGCACCGGCGATCGCCACCCGGTCGACGACGCTGTCGTGCAACGCTTGGTCGAGCAGTGCCGCGAGATGCGCTCCGGATTCCGTGCGCTACTCTTCGCCTTCGACTGGGCACGCAACGAGCGCGGCGACCTCGATCGCGCGGAATCGACCTTCCGTGTCGCGGACGCCTACGCCGCGCGCGTCGCCGCGCGCTATCCCGACATCTTCCTGTGGGCGGCGTCGATCCATCCGCTCGATCCCACGGCCGTCGCGCGCGTCGACGACGCCGTGGCCAAGGGTGCGCGCGCCGTGAAGTGGCTCCCGTCGGCGCAACTCATCGATCCCGCCGACCCGCGCTGCGATCCCTTCTACGCGCGCCTTGCGCAGTTGCGGCTGCCGCTCATCTCGCACGGCGGCGACGAGCGCGCCGTACACAGCGTCCGTGAGGAGCTCGACAACCCGCTGCGCCTGCGCCGTGCGCTCGACGCCGGCGTCCACGTGGTGATCGCCCACTGCGCCTCGCTCGGCCAGGGCAAGGACCTCGACGCCCCCGGCACCCCGCTGCTCGGCAATTTCGAGCTCTTCGCCCGCCTCATGGACGAGCCCCGCTACCGCGCGAACCTCACCGGCGACATCTCGGCGATCACCCAGATGAACCGCGTCGACGTCTGCGCCAAGGTGCTCGCCCGCACCGACTGGCACGACCGGCTCCTCAACGGCTCCGACTATCCGCTGCCCGGCGTGATCCCCATCGTGTCGCTGCCGGCGCTCGTCGAGCGCGGCCTCCTTGCCCCCGACGCCGCGCCGGTGCTCGCCGAGTTGCGCAACCACAACGTGCTGCTCTTCGACTTCGTGCTCAAGCGCTCGCTCGCCTACGACGGCAAGCGCTTCGGCAAGGCGGTGTTCGAGACGCGGCGGTGGTTCGAGCGGGGGTGAGGTCGAGCCCAATAGCCGCGGAAGCTCGGGATGTGCCGTGCCGGCAGCGGACCGTCAGGGGCCCGATGACGACGACGCGGTCGCACCTGCCGACCAGGATCCCGCTCGACGAGTTGCCTGCGCGAAGCGAACCACCGCCCTGCCGGGTCTGAACTCGGACCCGGGGGGAAGAACAATCGCAGCGTCGCGGCGGCGATCCCGCGCGCAAGGACGCCCGGGCTTTGCTCCGAAAGGCCAAACCGCTTGCAAGCTCATAGCACTTAGTGCTATATAACGGTGGTGGGGAGGCGGGTATGCCGGTTCAACGAGACCCGGTGGTTCGCCCGCTGGGCGCGCAAAGAGGGATTGGCCGCCTCGAGCCTCTGGGCCGCCGTGCAGGAAATGACCCATGGCCTGGTTGACGCCGACCTGGGTGGCGGGCTGGTCAAGAAGCGGATCGGGCGGCCTGGACAGGGCAAGAGCGGCGGTTATCGCACGCTGGTCGCCACCAACCAGGGCAATCGCTGGGTGTTCGTGTTCGGCTTCCCGAAGAGCGAGCGCAGCAACATCGACAAGGACGAAACCGAGGTCTTGAAGAAGTTGGCGGCGCACCTGCTGTCGCTGACTACGCAAGCGGTCACGAAGGCGAAGCAGGCTGGTGAACTGATAGAGGTGGATTGCGATGCGAAAGACTAAGTCTGCGATCCTTGCTGCCGTCCTCGACACGGCCAAGGGCCTGCACAAGGCGGGCGTGATGGATCAGATCACGCTACGTGAATTCGACCAGCTCTGCCTGCCGCCGGTCGAGGCGCTGCTGCCTGAGCAAATCAAACACATCCGCGAAACCACGCGGGTGAGCCAGGCGGTCTTTGCCCGCCTGCTGAACACCAGCCTCTCGACCGTGCAGAAGTGGGAGATCGGTCAGAAAAAACCGACGGGCACCGCCCTCAAGCTGCTGCACCTGGTGCAAAAGCGCGGCCTCGAAGTCGTCGCCTGAACCACGCCGGCGCATGAATCCAGAAACCGACGCGTTGCCGGCTGTCGCCCACGGCTGCGGCACAGAAGCGGCTGCGCGTCGCGCCGATCGAATGCCGCAAATGTCGGACTGCTACCGCCTTCCCGGCAGTGCCGGGGGGTCTCCCTTGGTAGCCCAGGAAAACGACAACGACAACGCTTTGTCCCGCTCGCGGCCGCCTCCGCCGCTCGCGCTTCGTCTCGCGTTCCGTAAGTCCCTGATTCTTTGGTAGGCCGTGAAGGATTCGAACCTTCGACCAACGGATTAAGAGTCCGCTGCTCTACCAGCTGAGCTAACGACCCACTGTCCGACGCCGCCCATCGGAACTGCCCCTGGCGACGCCGCTTCGTGAAGGGCAGTAATTTTACCATCTGCCGCGCACCCGGGCAATGCGGGTGGCCGCCGTGCGGACAATCGCCGTCCCCGGCGATAGCGGGACCTCGCCCCGGGCGCCCTCGTCCGTGGCAACCCTCACCACGGCATGCGATCGCGCCAGCGGAAATAGCGGATCGACGGCGCGAGGAACCACGGGTTGCCGGTGTAGAACGGCCGCGTGGGGAACGGCAGGCCGTGAAAGGCGGTGCGACCTTCGGCAAGTCCCAGCACCTGCTGGCCCACGCGCATGCCGAGGTAGCTTCCCATCCCCACGCCGGAGCCGCAGTAGCCCATCGCGTAGTGCACGCCGTCGTGCGTGCCGATGTGCATCAGCTCGTCGAAGGTGTAGGCAATCGTGCCGCACCACGAGTGGCTGATCCGCACGTCGCGCAGCGCCGGGAAGATCTTCACGAGGTCGGCGTGCAGCAGCGGCCCGCTCACCGACGGATCGGTCTCGGCGAGCGACACCCGGCCGCCGAAGACGATGCGCCGGCGGTCGGTCGACGTGCGGTAGTAGAAGACGACCTTGCGCGTATCGCTCACGATGCGGTCGCGGGGAATGAGCGCCGCCACCGTCTCCACCGGCAGCATTTCGGTGGCGATGACGTAGCTGCCGATCGGGATGACCCGCCGCTTGAGCCACGGCGTGAGGTCGCCGGTGTAGCCGTTGGTCGCGACGATCACGTCGCGGGCGAGCGTACTGCCATGCGCGGTCGTGACGCGAAACGCCGCGCCCTCGCGCGTCACGGCGCGGACCGCGCAGCGCGCGCGGACCGCGGCGCCCGCCTCGCGCACGCGCGCGAGGAGCGCCGCGTGGTAGCGCGCCGGATGCACGCTCGCGTGTTCGGCATACACCGCGCCGCCGAAGTAGAGATCGGTGGCGATCTCGCGATGCTGTTCGGCGCGCGGCACGATGTGCGCCTCGACCTCGAGTCCCCGAGGCTGATGTTCGACGCGGTCGACCAGCGCCTTGAACTGCGCCTCGTTGTGCGCGGCGTGGAAGCGGCCGGCGACGCGAAAATCGCAGTCGAGCGCCTCGCTGCGCACGAAATCCTTGATCCAGGCGAGGGAGTTCTGTCCCTCCTTGACGATCGCGAAGGCGCGCTCGGCGCCGAGGCGCCTCGCAAGCGCGGCGCACGACGGCTTCACGCTCGTCGAGATCTGCCCGCCGTTGCGCGAGCTGCAGCCGTAGCCCGCTTCCTCGGCGTCGAAGACGATCGTCGAGCGCCCGCCGCGGGCGGTCTGCAGCGCGGCGTTGAGGCCGGTGTATCCCGAGCCGACGATGGCCACGTCGACCTGCGGCGGGATCGCGACCTCGGGCAGCGCCGGCGCCGGGGCGTCGTCGCGCCAGCAGGAGTCGAACCGCGCGTCGGCGGTGAACAGCGGATGCTGCGGGGTGACGCTCATCGTGGGACCCTCGATTGCGCATGCTTGGCGCGCGCTTGCCTGGCGACGGGTCGCCGTGTGGTGCGATTCGACGCGCCGGTGCCGCGGCGCTTTGGGCGAACGCGACTCTTTCTCGACCTCATGCGAGCGCATCCTCCAGGATGAACTCGGCGCCGCGCTCGGCGACCATCAAGGTCGGCGCATTGGTGTTGCCCGACGTCACCGTCGGAAAGATCGAGGCGTCGACGATGCGCAGCCCGGCGAGCCCGTGCGCGCGCAGGCGCGCATCGACGACCGCCGTATCCGCATCCGGACCCATGCGGCAGGTGCCGACCGGATGGAACACCGTGGATGCGCGGGCGCGGATGTCGGCGACGATCGCTTCGCGATCCTGCACCAGCGGCCCAGGTGCCATCTCGGCGGCGATGACGTCGGCGAGCGGCGGGGCGGCGGCGAGGCGGCGCAGCAACCGCGCGCCCTCGACGAGTTCGTCGAGATCGTGCTCGGTCGCGAGCGAGTTGGGTTCGATCAGCGGCGCGGCGAGCGGATCGGCGCTGCGCAGCCGCACGCGCCCGCGGCTCGTCGGCCGGCACGGTTGCGCGCTCAGGAGAAAGCCCGGGAAGGGGTCGGGGCTCATGAGCTTGCGCACGCCGGGCTCCGCGCGCGTGTACGACAGCGGCGAGAAGTAGAGCTCGACGTTCGGCCGGTCGAGGCCTTCGTGCGAGCGCACGAAACCGCCCGCCTGGTTGACCGACATCGCGAGCGGCCCGCGCCGCGCGGTGACGTAGCGCACCCCGGCGCGCAGACGTCCCCACCACGGGCGCAGGACGTCGTTGAGCGTCGGCACGCGCGAACGGTACAGGTAGTCGATGCACAGGTGATCCTGCAGGTGCGCGCCCACCGCGGGCCGGTCGGCGACGACCGCGATGGCGAGATCCTGCAGTTGCGCCGCGGGCCCGACGCCGGAGACGAGGAGAAGCTTCGGCGTCTCGAGCGACCCCGCGCACAGCACAACCTCACGCGCGGCGCGTGCAGTGACCGGCACGCCGTCGCGGCCGACGTAGGTCACGGCCGTCGCCCGCGTGCCGTCGAATTCGATCCGGGTCGCACGCGCGTCGGTGACGACCGTCAGATTCGCCCGCCGCCGCGCCGGCGCCAGGTACGCGGTGGCCGACGACGTGCGGCGACCCTGGTGCACCGTATTCTCGAAGTAGCCGACGCCTTCCGGTGTTGCGCCATTGAAGTCCGCATTGCGCGGCATGCCGATCGCCTCGCCGGCGGCGAGGAAGGCGCGGCATAGCGGGTGCGCCTCGCGCTCGACGTCGGTGACGGCGAGCGGACCATCGTCGCCGCGCCACGCCGAGGCGCCGCGATCGGCGCGCTCGAGACGCCGGAAAAACGGGAGGACCGACGCGTAATCCCAGCCGGGATTGCCGAGCGCCGCCCAGTCGTCGAAGTCGCGCGGATGCCCGCGCACGTACACCATCGCATTGATCGACCCGGAGCCGCCCAATACCTTGCCGCGCGGCCAGTACCCGGAACGCCCGGCGAGCGTCGCCTCCGGTTCGGTGCGATACCTCCAGTTGACCGCGGGGTCGTAGAAGCACTTGCCGTAGCCGATCGGCAGGCGCACGAAGAAGCGCTCATCGCTGCCGCCCGCCTCGACGAGCAGCACGCGATGGCGACCGCTTTGCGTCAGCCGCGCGGCGACCACGCAGCCGGCGGTGCCGCCGCCCACGACCACGTAGTCGTAGCTCGTCACGGATGCGGGTCGAGGGCGCTCACGGACGACAGCGTGCCACGGACAATGGCTTGCTGGGCAGGTCCACTCTGGGGAAAGTGGCAGGCCACTTCCAATGCGATGACGACGGTCACGGCACCTGCGCGCCGGCCATCGCAGACGCTTGCCGCCGCGAGCGACGCGACAATCCGGCGTCGGCGCATCGTCATCGCCCGAGCTGCGCTTCCAGCACCTCCGCCAGCACGCCGACACCGGCTTCGAGTTCCCGCGGCACGACGCCGCCGAAGCCCAGCACGAGGCCACGCGACGGCATCCGGGTGAGCGCGTAGCGCCCGATCCCCGAGACGGTGACGTTGCGCGCGAGTGCCGCCTCCACCACCGTCGCCTCGTGGAGCCCGGCGGCGAGGTGGCCGACGGTGTGCAGTCCGCTCGAGCTCGCGACGATGTCGAGGAGACCCGGTAGCCGCGCGCGCGCCGCGCGGCACAGCACGTCGTGCCGCTCGGCGTAGATCCGGCGCATGCGCCGCAGGTGTGCCGCAAAGTGCCCTTCGTCGATGAACTCGGCGACCACCGCCTGCACGAACGTGGGCACCCCGTGCATGACCTTGCTCAGGATCGAGCCGAAGGTGTCGGCGAGCGCCGGCGGCGCCAGGAAATAGCCCAGACGCAGCGACGGGAAGAGCGACTTGCTGAAGGTGCCGACGTAGATCACGAGATCGGTCGCGTCGACGCTCTTCAACGTCGGCAGCGGCATGCCGCCGAAGGAGAACTCGCCGTCGTAATCGTCCTCGATGATCCAGGCGTGGGCGCGCTGCGCGGCGTTGAGGAGCGCGAAGCGGCGCTCGAGGCTCATCATCATCCCCAGCGGCTGCTGATGCGACGGGGTCACGAAGGCGAGACGAAAGCGCGGCGCGCGGCGCAATCCCTCGTCGACGCGCAGGCCCTGCTCGTCGACGGGGATCGGAACGAGCTCGGCGCCGGCGGCGAT
>JADZAQ010000227.1 GCA_020852555.1 Burkholderiales bacterium | reverse complement strand
TGGAATCGCCGTTGCCCGCGACGATCACGTAGCCGCCGTCGCGGCACGGATACGTCGACGACGGCGCGATTCCCGGCAGGCTCGCGCCGGAGCGCTCGCGCACATGGCCGAAGGCGGCGTACTCGGGAATGAGGCTCTCCATCACGCCGAACACGGCCTCGTAGAGCGCAACGTCGATGAACTGGCCGCGCCCGCCGTTCACCTTGAGGTGGTGCATCGCCAGCAGGGCACCGATGACGCCGTACAGCCCGGCCAGCGTGTCGCCGATCGAGACGCCCGCGCGCACCGGCGGCCGGTCGGGGTAGCCCGTCACGTAGCGCAAGCCGCCCATCGACTCGGCGATCGCCGCGAAGCCGGGGCGGTCCTTGTACGGGCCGCTTTGTCCGTACCCCGAGATGCGCACCATGACGAGCGCCGGATTGACCTTGGACAGATCGTCCCAGCCGAGCCCCCATGCTTCGAGCGCGCCCGGACGGAAATTCTCGATGACGATGTCGGCATCGCGCACCAGGCGGCGCACGATCTCCTGCCCGCGCGGCGATTTCAGATTCACCGTCACCGACTTCTTGTTGCGGCTTTGCGAGCGCCACCACAGCGACGTGCCGTCGTGCAGCTTGCGCCAGGTGCGCAGCGCGTCACCGGTTCCCGGGGGCTCGATCTTGATCACTTCGGCGCCGAACTGGGCGAGGATTGCCGCGGCGTAGGGGCCGGCGATCAGCGCACCCAATTCGACGACCTTGACGCCGGCGAGCGGCCGCAGCGATTGGTCTCTGGTTGCATTCATGGCGACACCGGGTTCGTTCGTCGAGGGTTCGTGATTCATGGCTCGGTACGCGGCGGGACGAAGGCGGGCCCGAGCGGCCGCAACCGCAGACCGGGACGCAAGCGCCGGAACGGGAGGGCGGCCGGATCGGCAGGCGCCGGCCCGGGCGCGGCGACGATGAGGATCTCGCGGGCGAGGGGCGCGAAGTCGGCACGGAAGTGCGCCGAACTCTTCAACGCGAGGATGCGCTGCCGCCCGGGCTCGATGCCGACGTGGCGGAACATCGCCTGGTCCGCGGCCTGCACCTTCTTCGAGGCGAGCACGACGCGCACGTTGCCGTGCGCGAGTACCGCCATCGGGCCGAGCGTCATCGCAAAGCCTTCGAACATCGGTCCCGTGCAGGTGAAGTTGCCGTCGGCCAGCGCCTGCACCTCGAATTCGCCCGCGAGCGGCACGTGCCCGGGCAGGCCGGATGTTTCGCCGAGGTGAAATCGCGCCTCGCGGCCGACGCCGAGCGCGTGCGCCTGCGCGGCACTCGCGCGATCGATGAGGAGGCCCAGCACGGCGCCTGGAGGATTCGCGGCGATGAGCGCCGCGAGGAGCCCCGTGGTGTCGCCGTTGCCGCCGGCGCCCGGATTGTCCTGCGTGTCGGCGAGCACCACCGGCGCACCCACCGCACCGTGCGCGTCGGCCCGCGCCACCGCCTCGTCCGGCGCGTGGAGGTCGACGACGAACTCGGGTTCGGCGTCGGCAACGGCGTGCGCGAGGCGCTCGACCGCGCGCGCCACGCGGGCCGCGTCCGCACCGTAGCCCAGCACCGCCATCTGGCACTCGGGAAAGTCGGCCAGCGGGAAACCTGGCGTGAACGACAGGACCGTGTCCTCCTCGCGCTCGATGGCGGCGAGGAGGTCGTAGAGCCGCCGCCCCGGCTCGATCCACGTCGACTGCGCCGACAGGCTCGTCAGGAAGTCGAGCGGCCGCAGCGCGTGGGCGAGCGGCGTGTCGCGTTCGCGCAGCGCGAGGAGGAGGTGCGCGGCGCGTTCGCCGGTCGCCTTCATGTCGACGTGCGGATACGTGCGGTACGCGACCATGCCGTCGGCGAGCGAGAGCATGCGCTGCGTCACGTTGGCGTGCAGGTCGAGGCTTGCGACGATCGGCACCCTGGGACCGACGACGCAACGCACGCGGGCGAGGATCTCGCCGTCACCATCGTCCAAGTGCTCGGTGACCATCGCGCCATGGAGATCGAGGTAGACGCCGTCGACCGGACCCGCCTGCGCGAGACGCTGCGTGAGCGTCCCGACGATGCGCTCGAAGGCATCCTCGGTGACGTGCGCCGTCGGCGATGCGGCCGCCCACACGAGGCCGGTCGTGCGTTGCCCCGCCGCATGCAGTGCGGCGAGCGCGCCGGCGGCCGGGATGTTGGCGCCGCCGAGGCGCGCGGCGATCGCCTCGCCCTCGGTCAGCGGCGGCCACGCGCCGCCCTGCACGAACGTGGCGTAGTCCGCCTTGCTCGGTGCGAAGGTATTGGTCTCGTGCTGGAAGCCGCCGACGGCGATGACGGCCATCGTGTCCGCTCGTGTGCGTGCCGAAGCGAGGCTTCGAGACTAGCACAGGCGGCACGGCATCGGGTCGCCGCGGCTACGTCGAGCGTGGTCGAGTGGCGCGCCTTCCCCCTCACCTGACGGGTCGGCCGCTGCGCCGCCTGCGTTCGCCGTTATCATGGTGGGCCAGCGGTGCGCGCCACGCCGCACGCCGGTCACGAGGAGAGCTTCATGAACGTCTACGGGATCACCAATTGCGACACCGTGAAGGAAGCCCGCCAGTGGCTCACCGAACGCGGCGTATCGCACCGCTTCGTCGACTTCAAGAAAGCGCCGCCGACCCGCGAGAAGCTCGCCGCCTGGTGTGCCGCGGCCGGCTGGCAGACGCTGCTCAACCGGCGCGGCACGACATGGAAGAAGTTGGAGCCCGAGGTGCAAGCCCGCGTGACCGATGAATCCTCGGCGATCGCATTGATGCTCGCCAACCCCACGGCCATTCGCCGACCGGTGGTGGAGTCCGACGAGGGCATCCTGGTGGGCTTCGATCGCAGCGAATGGGAACACACGTTTCCCGGATGATGACGAGGGGGATGGTCGCGTGAACTTCGCCCGGCGCGACGCGCTCGCCACCCGTCTCCTGGCGGCATTCGACGAGGGCGCTCCGCTGGCGCCGATCACGGCGGACGATCCGTCGTTCGACGTCGCCGCCGCCTACGAGGTGCTCGCCGAGATCGATCGCCGTCGCCGTGAGCGCGGCTGGCAGGCGGTCGGCCGCAAGATCGGTTTCACGAACCGCGGCCTGTGGGCACGCTACGACGTCGATCGACCGATGTGCGCGCAGGTGTGGCGCGAGACGCTCGTCGATGCGCCGTCGGGAGCGGCGTCGTTCGCGCTCGACCGCGCGCGCGAGCCGCGCATCGAGCCCGAGGTCGTGTTCGGTTTGCGGCGCGCGTTGCCCTCCGGGGCCGATGCGCGAACGGTACTCGCTGCCGTCGAGTGGATCGCTCCCGGCTTCGAGATCGTCGACTCGCCCTTCCCCGGCTGGAAGTTTCGCGCTCCCGATTGCACCGCGGCGTTCGGCTTGCATCGCGCGCTCGTCGTCGGGCCGCGCCTTGCGCTCGACGAGCGCCGCCGCGATGAATTCGCCACGCGCCTGCCCAGCTTCGTGCTCACGCTGCGTCGCGACGGAGCGCCGGTGGAGGAAGGCGTCGGACGCAACGTGCTCGACAGTCCGGCGCTGGCACTCGGCCATCTCGCGCAGTTGCTCGCCACGCAACGCGCAATGCCGCCGCTCGCTGCCGGTGAGCTCGTGACGACCGGCACGCTCACCGACGCCTGGCCGGTGCGCGCCGGGGAGACCTGGACCAGCGATTACGACGATCTCGGGGTCGCGGGAATCAGCCTGCGGTTCTCGTAGCCCGCGGCGAAGCTCGCTATACTCCGTCGCTTTTTCCGGCTGCCGGCGTCGCTCGATGCGAGCGCCGCGCCACGCCCCACGAAGGGATACGATTCATGAAGGCAGTTGTCATCGTCGCGGCGGCGCTCGCCCTCGCCGCCTGCTCCACCACGCCGGGCAACCAGACGGCGCCGACCGCGAGCCCATCGTCGGTCGAGAAGGAATATCGCACCGGCAGCCGCATCCCGGTGCGCGACCCGGCACAGTCGAGCGCGTCGCCGGTGACCACCACGAGCCCTTCGGTGCTCGCTCCCGGGACGCCGAAGGCGAACTGAGTTCCATCGCGGCGGCGCGGCGCCGTACGGATCGCCCGGCGTGGCGCCGAAACTACATGGCGCGCGCGACCACCACGTAACGCAAGGGCCCGCCCGCGACCACCGCGTCGAACGGGTAGCAGGTGACGAGGGTGAGCGTCGGCACGTCGCTGTCGCGCGGCAGGTGCAGCGTGCGTTGATCGGCGACGTAGGCCGTTTCGATGCGGAAGCGGTGTACGCTGCGGTCGCGGCGCTCGACCGTGACCTCCTCGCCGGTCGCCACCGCGCGCAGGAAGCGGAAATGTGTGTCGCGGTGCGCGGTCACGATCGCGTTACCCGCTTCGCCGGGCAATGCCGAGCCATCGAGGTGCCCGGGACCGAAGGCGAGCGTGCGCCCCGATGCTCCGGCCAGGACCAGCAGGTCGGCGCGCTGTGCCGGTGCGCGCAGGCGGGCGATCGCATGCGTGTCGGCCCACGGCCACGGCGGGGCGACCTCGCCGGTGGCCTGCTCGTGCTGCCACGCTCGGTCGAGGAGCGCCTGCGCCACCCACGCCTTGGCGTGGATGGCGAGCCCTTCTCCGAACAGCAAGGCGCCTGCGACCGCGAGCGCCGTGACGCCGAGGGTGAGTACGCGCTTCAGGCGGATGCGGGGCGCACGCGTCACCTCGGGGTGCGGACATGGACCACCCCCGATCGGGGAAGACTCGTCCGCGGGGCCCTGCCGCGAGATCCCGGGTGCGGTGGCCCGCAGCCAGTTGCGCGCCGGAGGGTGGGCGCCGACGAAAGGTCCTCCCCGATCGGGGGTCGTGTTCATCGTGGATCTCCTGTGCGTGAGGGTTCAGACGGCTGCCGTGCGCTGATCGCGCAGCCGCCAGGCGAGGACGGCGGTGAGGGCGAGCGCCAGCCCGCCGGCGATGAGGAGCAGGCTGGCCGGCGTTGCCGTCTGCGGCAAGGCATCGAAGCCGGTGAGGCCGTCGGGGATGTTGCCGGCGACGGGATCGGTGCGCAGGTCGGCGCCCACGGGCCGGACTGGCGTCACGTCCACCGCGACGAGGCTCGTGTAGCGCGACACGACGTGGTGCGTGAGCGCGACGTCGAGCACCGCCGCGCGCACCTCGTCCGCGGGCGCACCGCGCCGGCCGGCGTCCATCAGCGCCGCGATCTTCGCACGTGCCCACAGCACGCCCACACCGGAAGCCGGTGCGGCGCTCGCGCTCGGCACGAGCGCGCCCCACACGCTTCCGGCGCGGCGTCCGGAGACCATGACATTGCCGCCATTGCCGGCGAGCGCATCCGCGTTGAATTGCGCGCTCACCACGACCGGTTCGCCCGCGTACAGGTCCGGCACGATGCGTGGCCAGACGTCGGCGCCGGCCGGCCAGGCGACTTCGAGGTCGGTGAGCGCCGGGTGGTCGAGCTTGCGAAACAGCGCCGTCATCTTCGCCTCGACGGCGCGCACGTCGCCGATCGCGGTGTACGTCCCACGCCCGAACTGCGCGGCCTTGGTCATGAAGAACATGTTCGGCGCGGGCCCGATGCCCACCGTGAACAGCCGGCGATCGCCAATGCGCTCGCCGACGAGTCTCAAGATCGCATCCTCGTTGCCGACCGCGCCATCGGTGAGGAACACGACCTGGCGCAGGATCGACGCCGTCCGCTCGCCGGCCAGCGCGATCTCGAGCGCCGGCAGCATCTCGGTCCCGCCGCGGGCACGCAGGTCGCCCACGAAGCGGCGCGCGCGCCGCGCGGTCTCGGCGTCGTACGGCAGCGGTGCGGCGAACAGCGAGCGCGTGTGCGAGTTGAACTCGATCACGTTGAATCGGTCGCCCGGCTGCAGGCGGTCGAGCGCCAGTTGCAGCGCGGCGCGGGCCTGCGTCATCGACACGCCCTCCATCGAGCCCGAGGTGTCGATGACGTAGGTGATCTCGCGCGCCGGCCGCGGGGCGCCGGTGTCGGCGCCGGTCGGCGGCAGCGCGACGAGGAGCGCGTACGTCTTGCTGCCCTTCGTCTCGGTGAAGAGCGCCGTGCGCGGGCCCGTCCCGGCATCGGGCGTGAAGGCGAGCTCGAAATCGCGCGCGGCGGGGACCGCGCCATCGGCCAGTTCCAGTCGGTAGCGATGCTCGCCGCGCGCTTCGATGCGCAGCGGGTGATGCGCACTGGTCAGGTTCGCGAGCGGAAAGCCGGCGTCGAGGTCGATGACGAGGCGCACCGGCAGGACGTAGCCGTCGGCCTGCGCCACGACGGGCGGCGTAATGCGATCGGCATCGGGCACCGCGGAGGCTGGCGCCGACCCGGGGCCGTCGGCCGCCGCGCCGCGCCCGCCAGGGACGTAACGCGGCGTGATCGCGAGCGGGAAGCGCAAGTGGAACGTGCCGTCGTCGTAGCGCAGCGTCTGCTGGTACTCGATCGTCACCGCGACCTCGTCCCTGGGGCCGACGTTGGCGACGCTCGTGGTGAAGAGGTTCGCGCGCTCCTGTTCGACCAGCGTCGCCCGGTACCCACCGTGCTTCGCGGTCGAATACGCACGCTGCGCCTCGCCGCGCTCGCGGATCTCACCGTCGATCGCGCGTTCGCCGACGCGCATGCGCAGGTGGTCGACCGCCGCCTTCTCGGGGAGCGGAAAGACGTATACGCCCTCGCGCCACTCGTCGGTGGGATTGACGAAGCGCTGCGTCACCGAGACGCGGGCGATCATGCCGGTGATCGTCATGCCGACGTCGGTGAAGACGAGCGTCGACTCGCGGCGCTCGCCGCCGGCCGCCGTGAGGTAGAGCGCGCCGGGCGGATTGGCGGCTGTCGCGGCCAGCGCCGGGCCGGTGACCACGAACACCGCGAGCGCGAGCACGACGCTCACCGCGAGACCCGCCGCGAAGCCCTCGAGGAGGAGGCGGACGAGCGTTCGCCACTCGTTGCGCAGGATCCGCGTTCCGTCGATTCGTCCGTCCCGTCCCGTCGCCTCGCCGGCGACGAGGTCCGCCGCCTTTGCTGTCCGTGCCGCGCTTGCCATGGCGTGCTCCCTGCGCTGTGTAAACCGGGTGCCGGCGGTACCCGTTGCTGTCCTGCCCGGAGACGCCCACCGGCGACACGTCCCCGTTGCTCGCATTGCACCCGTAGGCCGGGTAGCGCGCAGGGCGCAATCGGGGCGCAGCGGTGAAGAAAAATGACAAACCGATGGCAGGTGCGTGGGGGGGGCGGCGAGCCGCGGTGCGGTGCCGGCTCGCTGCGCTATAGTCGTCATGCCGCCACGATCCGCGCGCCATCCGCCAACGCCCCGTCGATCAACGAGCGCGCATCACCGCGCATGGCTATGCCCGAGCTGTCCTCTGTCCTCTGTCTCCTGTCCTCCGGCGCATGAAGCGCATCGCCATCGTCGAGGACGCCGCCGCGATTCGCGCCAACTACACCGAGGCGCTGCGCC
>JADZAQ010000226.1 GCA_020852555.1 Burkholderiales bacterium | reverse complement strand
CGCCACAACGCCAGCGCGGGCTTGAAGCGGATGTCGCGGTACTGGTCGTAGGTGAGGCTTTGCAGCGTCTTGGGCAGCGTGACGTTGGGCGCCCTGTACGGACGTTCGGCGAGCTGCGCGGCGCGTTTCGCGACGTCGTCGAAATCGAAGGCGAGTGCCGGGAGTGCCACGACGATGGCGGCGGTGGCCAGCAGCCAGCGCCACCGCGGCCGGCGGGCACTGCGCGCGCCGGCGGTAGGGCTGAACGCCAGAGGAGTGGTGAATGACGGGCGCATCGACGGGGTGCGGCGGGCACGCGAAGATGCCATAGATCGGGCGCGAGCGGGGGAAGTTCAATGCGCCGTGCCGCGCCGGGCGCCATGCGCGGTGCGGCAGCCGAGCGACGGCATGCGGACCGCACCGCGTGCCGCGGGCGAGGCCCGCCGGCGGCTTGCTTGCACCTTCGGGAAAGCAAGTCCGCCCGAACGCTGCGCTGCTGGCTACATCCGCTCGAAGATCGCCGCGATTCCCTGCCCGCCGCCGATGCACATGGTGACGAGCGCGTAGCGCTTGCCGGTGCGCTGCAGCTCGTAGATCGCCTTCACGGTGAGGAGCGCGCCGGTCGCCCCGACCGGGTGCCCCATGGCCACCGCGCCGCCGTTCGGATTGACCTTGGCCGGGTCGAGCCCAAGCTCCTTGGACACGCCGAGCGCCTGCGCGGCGAACGCTTCGTTCGATTCGATGACATCCATGTCCTGCAACGCGAGCCCGGCCTTGGTCAGCGCCCGCTTCACCGCCGAGACGGGACCCAGACCCATGATCTTGGGGTCGATGCCCGCGTGGCCGTAGGCGACGAGGCGCGCCATGGGTTTGAAGCCCTTCGCTGTCGCCGCGGCACGCTCCATGAGGACCAGCGCCGCGGCACCGTCGTTGATGCCGGAAGCGTTGCCCGCGGTGACGGTGCCGTTCTCCTTCTGGAACACCGCCTTCAGCTTGGCCATGCTGTCGAGCGTCGCGTCGGCACGCACATGCTCGTCCTGCTCGAAGAGCACCGGGCCTTTGCGCGTCTTCAGTTCGATCGGCAGGATCTGGCTCTTGAAGTGGCCGGCGGCGATCGCGGCGGTGGCGCGACGGTGGCTCTCGACCGCGAAGGCATCCTGGTCGGCGCGCGAGATCGCGCATTTCGCGGCGACGTTCTCGGCGGTGACGCCCATGTGCACCGTGTCGAACGGATCGGTGAGCGCGCCGGCCATCATGTCGACGACCTTGGCGTCGCCCATGCGCGCGCCCCAGCGCTGCGTGAGGTTGGCGTAGGTCGCGCGGCTCATGCTCTCGGCGCCGCCGGCGACCGCGGTGTCAGTCTCCCCCAGCAGGATGTACTGCGCCGCGCTGACCAGCGCCTGCATGCCACTGCCGCACAGCCGGTTCACGGTAAAGGCGCCGGTGTCGTGCGGCAGCCCGCCGTTCACGGCGCACAGCCGCGAGATGTACATGTCGCGCGCCTCGGTGTGGATCACGTTGCCGATCACGCACTGGCCGACGCTCGCCGGATCGATCTTGGCGCGGGCGACCGCCTCCTTCACCACCCTGGCGCCGAGCTCGCTCGGTGGGATGTCTTTCAGGCTGCCGCCGTAGTCACCGATCGCGGTGCGTACGCCGGAGAGGATGACGACTTCACGGTTGCTCATGGCGGTCTCCTTGGGGTGGGATGACAATGATACTGCGGTGCGCAAAACAGCGCCGCGGCACGCTCCGCTCTGCCGAGCGTGACCCGGCGGCGCGCTACACTTCGTCCCCTCCGACCCGATCGAAGAGACCGTCATGGACGCCCCCCAGCAGCGCGCCGCGCTCACCCTCTGCCTCATGGCCGCGTTCGCCGACGGCGACAACGACGAGCACGAGCGCGCGGCGCTCAAAGAGGCGGCCGCCGCGATCGGCGGCGGCGTGGATTTGACCGCGGTGTACGAAGACGTGCTCCTGCGCAAGCCGGATCTGGCGAGCGTTGCCGCCGCGCTGACGACTCCGGAAGCGAAGCGGCTTGCCTACGAGATGGCGGTGGGCATCTGCCACGCCGACGGGGTCGCCACGTCCGCTGAAGCGGAGTTCCTCACCCGTCTCGCGCAGGCGCTCGCCATCCCGGCGGGACAGGCTGCCGCGGTGACGAGCGATGCCGCGCGGATCGCCGCGGTGGCGCCGGCCAGTTCGGCGCTCGAGGGCGCGCTCGTCGCGACGGCGCCGGCGCCCGGTGCCGATCTGGACCCCATGATCCTCAACTACTCGATCGTCAACGGCGCGCTCGAGCTCCTGCCGCAGTCGCTCGCCTCGATGGCGATCATCCCCTTGCAGATGCGCATGGTGTATCGCATCGGCAAGGCGCACGGCTACGAGCTCGATGGCGGCCACATCAAGGATCTCCTCGCCACCCTCGGCGTGGGTCTCACCTCGCAGTATCTCGAGCAGTTCGGCCGCAAGCTCGTCGGCGGACTGCTCGGCGGCATCGGTGGCGGCCTCCTGGGCGGGCTCGGCCGCGCGGGTACCGGCGCCGCCTTCTCGTTTGCCACCACCTACGCGCTCGGCCAGGTCGCCAAGCGCTACTACGCGGGCGGACGCACGATCGACGCCGCCGGCTTGCAGCAGGCGTTCACGCAGATGCTGGGCCAGGCCAAGCAGCTGCAGGGTCAGTACACGGCGCAGATCGCCGAGCAGGCGCGCACGCTCGACCTCACCAAGGTGATGAGCGCGATCAGGGCGGGGTAGCGCTGCGGCGCTCGCCGCCGCGCGCGCGGCGCGGTGTCACTTCGGCGAGGAGCGACATGCCGATCGCGTACAGGCCTTCGAGCACGATGTTCTCGTGCAGCGTGTGGGGGATCGCGAGGCGCGGCGCCACCGCCGGCGCGGCGCCTCCCGAGAGCAGGCAGGTCACGTCCGGCGCTTCCCGCTGCTCGCGCGTGAAGAGTCGCTCGATCGCGCCCGCCTGCGCGTGCTGGCAGCCGCTGGTGATCGCATCGATGGTCTGCGTGGGATAGTCGACGAAGTCGCCGTCCTGGTCGGGCAGCGCCGCCGTGCCTCGGTTGAGCGAGCGCAGCATGAGTCCGACGCCGGGCAGGATCACGCCACCCTTGAATACGCCTTCGGCATTGAGGAAGTCGATCGTCGTCGCGGTGCCGCACACGACCACCATCGCCGGACGCGGACCGAGGAGACGGCGCGCGCCGATGAGCGCGGCCCAGCGGTCGCTGCCCAGCTGCGCCGGATTGCGGTAGCGGTTGACGAGGCCGCACTGCGCCTCCGGCGGCACGAGCCAGTACGGGGCGGGGGCGGTGGGCCACACTTCGAGCAGGCGAATCGCCGCGGCCCGGGCCCGCGTGCCGGCGACGTTGGACACGACGATCGACTCCGGCGTAGGGAGCTTCGCGAGCTTCGCGCGCAGCGCCGGGATCTCCGCGAGGAGCGCGTGTCCGGAGGCGATGCGGTGGTCGCGCAGCGGACCTTGCGCGCAGGCCCCGACGAGTCCCCATTTGAGGAACGTGTTGCCGATGTCGATCAAGAGCAGGCTGGCTTGCTCGGTGGGCATGGCGAGCGGAGGTCGGTGCGCACGAGGGCAACGGAGGCGAAGCTTACTCCCGGGGCGTCGCGGGCGGCCCCCTGCGGTTGCCGCGACGCCGAATGGCGCGGCGCTGCCAGCCGCCGCGGCGCGCGCGGCAGCCCGCGCGGAGCGGATCGACTACACGACCCCGTCGCGACGCAGTTGCGCGAGCTCGGCGCCTTCGATGCCGATCGATGCCAGCACCTCGGCCGTGTGCGCGCCCAGGTCCGGGCCGAGCCACGACGTGCCGCCGGGGGTGGCCGAGAGCTTCGGCACCACGCCCGGGATCGCGATCGGCGTGCCGTCGGCCTGCGTGTGCTGCTCGATCATGCCGCGTGCGGCGTAGTGCGGATCGGCGACGATGTCGGCCGCGGTGTAGGTGGGTCCGCTCGGCACGTCGGCAGCGTCGAGGACGCGCAGGACCTCGGTGAGATCGCGCTCGCGCGTCCACGCGGCAATGGCCGCGTCGAGGAGGTCGGCCTCCCGGGCCCGACCGTCGTTGCGCGCGAAGCGCGGGTCGCCGGCGAGGTCGGCGCGGCCGATCGCGTGCATCAGGCGCTTGAAGATGGAATCGCCGTTGCCCGCGACGATCACGTAGCCGCCGTCGCGGCACGGATACGTCGACGACGGCGCGATTCCCGGCAGGCTCGCGCCGGAGCGCTCGCGCACATGGCCGAAGGCGGCGTACTCGGG
>JADZAQ010000225.1 GCA_020852555.1 Burkholderiales bacterium | reverse complement strand
CCGTGCGCGCCGATCTGCATGAGCAACATGGCAACGACCGAACGCAGGAAGAAGGCGGTGAAGGACACGCACAGCGCGGCCGTCGCCGGGGAAGATGCCGCGACCGCGCCGGCGCGACCACATCTCGATCGCCTCGTGGCGACGGCGCAGCGCGCGGGCCCGGCGCGAGTGGCCGTCGCCTATCCGTGCAGCGCCAACGCGATCGAAGCTGCCGTCGCCACGCAGCGGCTCGGCCTCGCCGAGCCCATCCTCGTCGGACCCCGCCAGCGAATCGAGACGCTGGCGCGGAAGGAGAACCTCGACCTGCGCGGAGTGACCTTCGCGGAAACCGAAGACGATCCGCACGCGGCCGCCCGCGCCTGCGTCGGCCTGTGCCGGGACGGCCAGGCGACCGTCATCATGAAGGGGAGCCTGCACACCGACGAGCTCCTCGCCGCGGTGGTCGCGCGCGACAGCGGGTTGCGCACGCCGCGCCGCATGAGCCACGCCTTCGTCTTCGACCTGCCCGGTGACCCGACCCCGCTCTTCATGGCCGATTGCGTGGTCAACATCGAGCCGGGCCTCATGGACAAGCGCGACATCATCCAGAACGCGATCGACCTCATGCACGCGCTCGGCATCGCGCGCCCGTACGCCGCCGTCCTCTCCGCGGTCGAGACCATCAACCCCGCCATTCCCGGAACGATCGAGGCCGCCGCGCTCGCCAAGATGTCCGAGCGCGGACAGATCACCGGCGCGCTCGTCGACGGTCCGCTGGGCTTCGATGCCGCCATTTCCGCGGAAGCGGCGCGCATCAAGGGTCTCGACCTGCAAGGGCGGGGACGGCCCGACCTCCTGATCGTCCCCAACCTCGAGGCCGGCAACATGCTCTACAAGGAGCTCGTCTATCTTGCGCACGCGGAGTGCGCGGGACTCATCCTCGGCACCAAGGTTCCCGTGGTGCTGACGAGTCGCGCCGATTCAGCGCAAGCGCGTGTAGCCTCCTGCGCGCTTGCCGTTCTCCAGGCGAAAGCAGCGGCGTCACCCGCGCGGACGGGCTGACGCGGTATCGGGACTGCCGAAGGAGGTCGGCGCGACGGCAACCCCGGGGGCGCCGCGCCGCCGCCCTCACGCGGCGCGTGGCGTCGTCAGCGTGACGAGCGTCTGCATCCCGTGCAGACGGCTCGTCCGCGGCACGCCGGCCAGGAGGTATTCCATCTGGTCGACGAGGATGCGC
Source organism: Burkholderiales bacterium (assembly GCA_020852555.1). Classification (GTDB taxonomy): domain Bacteria; phylum Pseudomonadota; class Gammaproteobacteria; order Burkholderiales; family Casimicrobiaceae; genus VBCG01. The sequence goes on along the minus strand of JADZAQ010000225.1, from coordinate 9,474 downwards.
CGGTTGCGCAGGATGAAGTGCTCGTGCCGGTTCGGCACGTATGGGACGTACAGCAGCGGCATGCGCGCCTGCTCGGGCGAGCGCCCCCCCTTGCGCGTGTTGCAACTGCGGCACGCGGTCACGGTGTTGGTCCACGAATCACGGCCGCCGCGCGATACCGGGACGACGTGATCGCGCGAAAGGTCGCGCATGAGGAAGCGCTTGCCGCAATACGCGCAGAGTTGCCGGTCGCGCGCGAACAGCATCGGATTGGTGAGGCTCGGCACGTGCCGGTGCGCGCCCGCACCGCTTCCCTTGATGGCGAGGATCGACTTGGTGGCGAGCCGCGAGCGCTCGCCGTTCTTCTGCCAGCCGCCGCGGAACTCGCACACCTCGCGCCCGATCGACCACGCCACCATCTGCTTCGCGTGGTAGGTGATGGCTTCTTCGAGCACCACCCACGCTTGCGGGAGGCCGGCCATGTCGACGGTGAGGACGAGGGGATCCATGAGAAAGGCTGGGCGGCGCCTTGCTGCGCCGCATTACCACAAAGTATGCATCAATGCCGCGCGCTTCGTCACGGCCCGGCGGGATGCTCCCGCCGGGTTCTCCGTAACGCGTGACCCCTTCCAGGCATGAAGCCCGCCGGGGCGGCGATCCCGATCGTCGGTTGGGAAGGCCGCGCACAGCCTTCGAAATCGCCGTTACTGCCCGGTGCTAGCACCGTTCTCCTGATGCAGCCATAAGAGCACCTCCCCGCCATGCTGCGGCGGCGGATGGGGACGGCGCCTTGCCCGAGTCCGCGTGGATCCGGGCCGGGCCCTCCGGCACCCGTTTCAACGTCATGTTCCGCCGCGCCACATGGCGCGCCGGTCCTGCTTCCGCGCGGGGGTCCGCGGTCTGGCGACCGCCAGCGATGGACCGCGCGATCTACTTGCCACCGGCGTACTGGACCGCGAGGTCCAGCAGGAGCCGGCCGACGTTATCGGCCTGGTGCACCGACTCCGCCACCGCCAGCCGGACGATGAGTCCGTCCGCCGCTTGCCAGTACGACCCTTCCCGACCCGCCTTCACGAGCCCCCAGTGCTCCCGTCCGTAGGGACGGCGAAGCTCGTCCAGCACTCCCAATCCGTTCCTTGCCATTTCTTGTGCCTCATTGCCGTCATTCGTTATGACTGCAGGCAACATCCCGCAGCCTCGTGGGCCGAGGCTTCCGATGGCAGGTGCGGCGTCTAGCTCATCGCATCTCCCGCGGCGGAAGCCGTCCTGCCGCTCGTGTCTCGTTGCATGTGCGCTTGCCCGTTGCGCGATCGGTCGCAACCGCCGGCGGTGCCGGAGGCACTGCCGTCGCTGCATTCGCTGACCTGCCGGAAGGCCGCGCGGTCGAGCGCACGCGCCTCCCCGGATCGGCGGGGGTCTGCCAGGTTTCGAATCGTCATGCGGCCACGCTCCTTTCCTCGCGGAGCGCGCACCCAAAAGCGGGCACGCGCGTGCGAATTGCCTCACGCGGGCGGCGCAACAATCTGGAGGGAGCGGTACTGCTTGCGACCTTCCGACTGTTCCGCCTGTCCTTCCGGCGGAACAGCGTCCGGTCGGAGGGATTACGGCGTCGCCAGCGCGCCGGCGGTGGCCGGCGAATCGTTGATCACGCTGACGACGCCGCAGGCGATCTCGCGCTTGCCCCAATGCCCTGCATTGCCCGCGATGGCGACACCAATGCCGGCGCCGGGCGCCGTCAGCGCCTGGAACATGCCTTCGGGTTGTCGAATCGCAAAGTTCATTGGAGAAACGAGGAGTACGCCCACGGGAGAAACGATGGAGCGATGATAGACTTCGCGGGCGCCACGGCGCAAGCGGAAAGTTCCTGACGACGGTGGTCGCGTGACGAAAATGCAACACACACGATCTGACGGGTCGGCACTCGTCGCCGGCGCCGTCCGCCCGCTGGCCGCGTCGACCTGGGCGAGCGCGCCTGCCGAAGCCTCGCCATGACGCTCGGCGAACGGCTGCGCCTCGTGCGCGGCAGCGAAACGCAGAAGGCGTTCGCTGCCGCCCTCGGCATTCACGAGAACACCGTCGCCAACGCCGAGCGGCGCGACTCGGCAACGCAGGATCACCTGCTGCGCATCGCCGAGGTACGGCGCATCAACCTGCACTGGCTGCTCACCGGCCACGGCACGATGCGCCTCGACGAACCCGCGGGATCACTGCTCAACGAGAAGCTCACGCTCGCGCTGGCCGACGCGCTGCGCGTCGCCTACGGTGCGCGCTATTCCACGATCCCCGTCGACACGCGTGCGAAAGCCCTGCGGGCGGGCGCGACGTACCTGCGCGCGATCGGTGTCGCCGAGGACACCATCCCGGACGCCGACGCGCTCGCCCGCCTCCTCCGGCTCACCATCGAGGTGATGGGCAAGACGCGGTGAACCGCGGTGCGCAACCGTCGCCGTTCAGACGAGCGCCACTTTCCCCGTCGCGATGTCGTAGACGCCACCGACGATGTCGATCTTCTTCTCGCGGTGGAATCGCTGCACGATCGGCGGTGATGCCGCGAGGCGCGCCACCTGCCGGCGTACGTTCTCGGCGATCGCATAGTCGAGGGTCGCCTGCGGCGCGACGCGCGTCGCGACCACTGCCGCCGGCTTGATGGAGGCAATGAGCTCGGGCAGATGCCCGGGCAATTCGGCCTTCGACTGCACGACCTTGAGTGCCGCGTCGACGGCGCCGCAGGACGAGTGGCCAAGCACGACGATGAGCGGAATGCCGAGGAACTGCACGCCGTACTCGAGCGAAGCGAGGAGGTCCATGTCGACGACGTTGCCCGCCACCCGGACCACGAAGAGATCCCCCGGTGCCTGGTCGAAGACGAGTTCCGGCGCCACCCGCGAATCGGCACAGGAGAGGATCGACGCGATCGGATGCTGTCCCTGCACCCGTGCGGCGCGCCCGACCGCGAAATCGCGCTGGCGGGGTGCATTGGCGACATAACGCCCATTGCCCTCCATGATGCGGGCCAGTGCCGCGGTCGGCGCGATCGCGTTGGGAGGTGGCGGCGATCCCGGCTTCGGAGGATCGGCGCCCAGGACGTGGCGCGGGGCAGCGGCTGCCAATGCCGCGAGCGCGCCTGCGGCGAGGAAACTGCGGCGCGGCAGCGCCGGGTGATGGTGGGCCTGACCACAAACGGCGCACATTCGGGACTCCTCGTGGGGACGTTGACGGACTTTCGACGAAGCAAGCGACGTGCCGCCTGCAGCGGGGCACGTCACAACGCGAGTGCCACCCGCGTTCCCTGGTCGATGGCGCGTTGCGCATCGAGTTCGACGGCCACGTCGGCACCGCCGATCAACTGGAACGATCTCCCAGCGGCGGTGAGCGCCGCCACCAGGTCGCGTTGCGGTTCCTGCCCCGCACACACGACGATGGTATCCGCCGCGAGCAGTTGCGGGTTGCCGTCGACGCGCAGGTGCAACCCAGCATCATCGATCTGCAGGTACTCGACGCCGGGGAGCATCGCCACGCCGCGCCGCTTCAACACGGTGCGCCGGATCCAGCCGGTGGTACGGGCGAGTCCCGCGCCGACGCGCTCCTGCTTGCGCTGCAGGAGCCACACGCGACGTGGTGGCGTGCCGGCCTCCGGCTCGCGCAACCCGCCGCGCTGCCCGTAGGCTTCGTCAATGCCCCACTCGTTGCAGAAGGCGACGATCGCCGGATCGTCGCTCGCGCCGTCGCTCGCATGCCCATCGGGAGCGGGCCCCGCGGTGAGCAGTTCGGCCACGTCGAAGCCGATGCCGCCGGCGCCGATGATCGCCACGTTCGCGCCAGCCGGCGCGCGGCCGCTCACGATATCCGCGTAGCCCACGACCTTCGGGTGGTCGATGCCCGGGATCGCCGGCACCCGCGGCACGACGCCGGTGGCGACGAGCACGTGATCGAAGGCAGCGAGATCATCCGCCGTCGCGCGGGTGGCGAGCCGCTGGGTGACGCCGAGTTCGGCGAGGCGCGAGCGGAAGTAGCGCAGCGTCTCGCCGAACTCCTCCTTGCCCGGGATGCGCCGCGCGAGATTGAACTGCCCGCCGATGTCCGCCTGCGCCTCGAAGAGCGTGACGGCATGACCGCAGGCGGCGGCCGTCGCCGCTGCGGCGAGCCCGGCGGGCCCCGCACCAACTACCGCGATCCGACGTGGCGTACGCGCACGTTCGACCGCCAGCTCCGTCTCGTTGCACGCCAGCGGATTGACGAGGCAGGATGCGATCTTGCGGGCAAAGATCCGGTCGAGGCAGGCCTGGTTGCAGGCGATGCAGGTGTTGATGTCGTCGGCCCGACCGGCGGCCGCCTTGCGCACGAAGTCGGGGTCGGCGAGGAACGGCCGAGCCATCGACACCACGTCGGCGTCGCCGCGGGCCAGGATCGCCTCGGCGGTGGCGGGATCGTTGATGCGGTTGGTGGTGACGAGCGGGATCGCGACCGCGCCGCGCAGCCGCCGCGTGACCCACGCGAAGGCGCCGCGCGGCACCATCGTCGCAATGGTGGGGATGCGCGCCTCGTGCCAGCCGATGCCGGTGTTGATCATCGTCGCCCCCGCCGCCTCGGCCGCCCGCGCGAGTTCGACGACCTCGTCCCAGGTGCTGCCGCCCTCCACGAGGTCGAGCATCGACAGGCGATAGATGACGATGAAATCGCGCCCGACCGCCGCGCGCGTGCGGCGCAGGATCTCGAGCGGAAAGCGGATGCGGCGGGTGAAGTCGCCACCCCATTCGTCGTCGCGCCGGTTCGTCTGCGGCGCGACGAACTGGTTGATGAGGTAGCCCTCCGAACCCATGATCTCGACGCCGTCGTATCCGGCGTCGCGGGCGAGTTGCGCGCAACGGACATAGGCAGCGATCGTGCGGCGCACGCCCCAGCCGGTCAGCGTGCGCGCGCGGAACGGGACGATCGGCGCCTTCGAGGCGGACGGCGCCACCGCCAGCGGGTGGAAGGCGTAGCGGCCGGCGTGCAGGATCTGCAAGGCGATCTTCCCGCCCGCGGCGTGCACGGCTTCGGTGACGAGGCGGTGACGGGCGACCTGCCACGAAAACGAGAGCTGCGCCGCCTTGGGTTCGAGACGGCCGACGAGATTGGGGGCGATTCCACCGGTGACGATGAGCCCGACGCCGCCGCGGGCGCGGGCCGCGTAGAACGCGGCCAGCCGCGTGAAGCCGTCAGAGGCTTCCTCGAGTCCCGTGTGCATCGAGCCCATCAGGACCCGATTGGCAAGCGTCGTGAAGCCCAGATCGAGTGGCGCGAGGAGGTGCGGATACGTGGACACGAAGCGCATTGTAGCGACCTGCGCGTCGCCACCTACCCTGGCCGTGCCGGCCCCGCCGCGTCACGCGTGCTCCACCACGCCGCCACCACGCCGCAAACGAGGATCGTTCCGATGCCGGCGAACGTCGCCGTATCGGGTACATGGCGGAAGACCGCGATGCCGATGAGCGTCGACCACAGCAGCTGTGTGTACGAGAACGGCGCCAGCACCGCGGCGTCGCCGCGATGGTACGCGTGCACCGACAGCCACTGCGCGGCGCTCCACACCAGCGCCATCGCGACCGCGGCGCCGATCGCCGCGGCTGGCGGTACGACGAATTGCGGCAACGCGGCGATCGAGAGCAGCGCGAAACCGAAGAGGCCCGAGTAGAGGAGCGTGGTATCCACGCCGTCGTGCAGGGTCAGCTTGCGCGTGCAGATCACCGCGATCGCCCACGCGAGCGACGAGCACAGCGGAAAGAGGGCCGCGAACTGGAAGGCGCCCGTCCCCGGCCGCATCACCACCAGCACGCCGGCGAAACCCACCGTCACGACGAGCCACTGGACACGATCGACGCGTTCGTGCAGCAGCCACGCCGAGAGCACCGTCACGAAGAGCGGCGAGGCGAAGGCGAGTGCCGTCACCTCGGCCAACGGCAACGCCCGCAAGCCGAGGATGAAGAACGCGGCGGAACAGGCCAGGGCGAGCGCGCGCAGGAGATGGAGCCACGGATGCTTCGTGCGCAGCACCGTCCGCCCGCGGCGCAGCAGCGGCGAGAGCACGACGACGAAGGCGAAGTAGCGAATCCACACGATCACGATCACCGGCAGGAAACCGGTGAGGTATTTGGCGAGCGCATCGGAGAGCGTGAAGCACGCCATCGCGCCGACGATCATGGCGATCGCCGATCCGGGCGTGGGCGCGCGCGCGAGGGTGAGACTCGTTGACATCGGTGCGACGAGCGGCCTCCCGACCTACTGCAGCGACGGCTTCTTGAGGAAATCGTCGCGATCGGCGGACTTCACCGTCACCGGCACCGTGGCGCCGCCGCGAGTGACGGTCATCGGAATCGCGGTCCCCGACGGGCCGAGCCGCCACACGCCGCGATAGAGTTCGGCGAGTGTCGTCACCCGCTCGCCGGCGACCGCGACGATCTGGTCGCCCTGCTTCACGCCCGCGCGCGCCGCCGGACCGTCCTGAGTGAGGCCGCCGACAACGATCTTGCGATGGTCTTCGCTCGCGTACAACCCGAGCCACGGTCGCGGCGGACGCCCCGAGCGACCGGTCCTCACCATGTCGTCGAGGATGGGAACCAGCACGTCGATCGGCACGAACATGTTGCCCTTGCGCACGTCGTCGCCCTCGGCCTCCTGCACGAAGAGCGAGCCAATGCCGATCAGCCTCCCGTCGCGATCGACGAGTGCGGCGCCGCTCCACTCGGGGTGCGGTGGCGACGTGAAGAGCGCCACGTCGAGGAGGTACTCCCAGTAGCCCGCGAACTCGCGGCGCCCGAAAACCTCGGCCTTCAAGGCGTGCGCCCGACCGCCGTGGCCGATGACGTAGACCTCGTCGCCGACCGTCACGGTCGACGCCGTCCCGATCGGCAGCGGCGCGACACCAAGCGGCGCGAGCGGCAGCACGAGGCCCATTCCCGTCGTGAAGTCCACGGCGAGTGGATGACCAGCGACCGCCTGCCCGTCGTTGGTCGTGATCCAGACCGCCTCGGCTTCGGTGATGAGATAGCCGATGGTGACGATGAGCCCGTCATCGCGAATGACGACGCCGTTGCCGGTGCGCTCGGTGCCAAGAATCTGCGCCGTGAAACCGTCCTCGGGAATATGCGACGACAGGCGTACCACTGCGCCGAGCGCCGATGCGAGATCGAACTCGACCTCGGCGGGCGCGGGCTGCATCTGCGGGGGAAAGGACCAGTGGGTCGAATCGCTCATGACATCTCGACGGTGGCGCGTGATGCGCAGCCGGATCATCTTACCTGCTTCGCCGGGAGCGTCGCCGGCCGGTGCGCGACTGGCGTCCGGTGCCCGACGCCGGCCGGTCCGCGAGCACGTGGCGAGCGGCAACCCCGCTGGGCGACGGCGCACGTCCGACGGTAGCCGCCGGCCGTCTTCCGCGGACACGGTCGGTGGTGTAGCTCTGGCACACTATCGCCCGTCTCCAGAGCCCCCCATCGCGATGTCCCGTCTCCTCCAGCGTCTTGCCGTGCTGCTCGCCGCCGTCGGTGTGGCCGGCGCGGCATCCGTCGCGCACGCCGCCGATCCGGTGAAGCGGCTGCGCATCCAGGTCCTGCCGTACTACCAGGCGCCGCACCATCCGGACGATCCGCCGCTCATCGCCGTCGCGCCGCGGCTCGACAAGCTCCTCGCCTCCACGCGCGCCGACGACATCAAGCGCGCCCGCGACGAGATCGAACGCGATCCGGCGCGGATCACCCCGATGACGATGATGGTGCTCGCGATTCGCCTGTACGACGTCGGACTGCGCGACGACGCGGTATTCTGGTTCTACGTCGCCAAGCATCGTTACTATCTGCTCACCCGCGTGGCCGACATGAAGTCACCGCAGCTCTCGTCGGTGACCGGAGCGATGAACGCGTTCGTGCGGCTCGCCGGCCCGACGATCAACGGCTACGCCTTCTGCGACATCGAGCAGCAGCGGAAGATCGCGCTCACCGCGGCGGAATGGAGCGCGCGCCATCCGTACGAGGCGCTGCTGCTGCCCGAGGTCCCGGGGCTCTTCGGCGATCGGCAGGAGAACTACCAGAAGGGACTCACCGATCTCTTGGCGTCGGTGAAGCGCGAGCGCGACTACCTCGCGGTACCCGCCAATGCCGAGCGATTGAAGGCGCTGCGCGCGCAGAACGACGCCGATGCCCGCTTCTGCTGGAAGCCCTGACGGAAGTATCGTCGGGTGCGCGCGTGGCGCACCGCGTCGGCCGCTGCCTCAGGCGCCGAACTTCCCGGCCTGGTAGTCGCGCACCGTCTGGAAGATCTCCTCCTGCGTGTTCATCACGAACGGGCCGTACGGCGCGATCGGTTCGTGGAGTGGTTTGCCGGCGATGACCAGTATCCTGGATTCGACCGGCGCAAAGATCTCCACGCCGTCGGTACCGGGCTCGTTGCCCAGGATCGCCATACGCTGGACCGCGACTTCGGTGCCCACGATGCGCACGCCCCCGCGATAGACGTACACGAAGGCGGTGTGCGTCGGTGCGAGCGCCTGCCGGAAACGTCCGCCGGCCGGCAGTGTGACGTCGAGGTACACGGGCTCGGTCACCTCGCGCTGCATCGCCCCGGCGACACCGTGGCTCGCGCCGGCGATCACCTTTACCTGCGCACCTTCCGCGGTGGTGAACTCGGGAATCTCCGCGGGCGCAATATCGCGGTACCACGGCGCTCGCATCTTGTCGCGCGCCGGCAGGTTGAGCCACAGCTGGAAACCTTCCATGCGGCCGTCCTCCTGCTCGGGGAGTTCGGAGTGCACAATGCCGCGCCCCGCCGTCATCCACTGCACGCTGCCGTTGGTGAGAAGCCCCTCGTGGCCCGCGTTGTCGCGGTGGCGCATGCGCCCGGCGATCATGTAGGTGATCGTCTCGAAGCCGCGGTGCGGATGATTGGGGAAGCCCGCGATGTAATCCTGTGGATCGTCGGTGCCGAAGGCGTCGAGGAGGAGGAAGGGATCGAGGCGGCGCTGCAGCGACTGCGTGAGCACGCGCGTGAGCTTCACCCCCGCGCCATCGCTCGTCGCCTGGCCGGTGACGACGCGCTCGACGCCGCGCGAGACGGTGACGACGTCGGCACGGTTGGGATTGAGCGTTGCAGTCATGGTTCGTTCTCCTCGTGATGGATCGCGGCGGCGCGCGTCCGCGCGGCGCCCCGGGGGCGCGATGGCCCGCGCTGGACATGAGGCATGATATGAGGGCGGTCGCCGGGGTTTGGAAGGGCCATCGTGGCGCGCGAGTCGCGCCTGTCTGGGTGCCACGTCACGGCTTGGCGCGACGCCCTGCGCGGCCCCTCCGTTCATCAACCGCGCGACACGGTATGGTAATGGATACGCAAGGGGGCGAGCCCTAGCAGCCTGTCGGACTGAAGTTGAAAACGGGTAGCTTAGTGGTCATGGAACAGTACGGTAAGTGTCGGTCAGGGAGGAAATGGCGCCGGCGCCGCTTGCAATTCGAGGCGCGCAGGTTCGAT
>JADZAQ010000224.1 GCA_020852555.1 Burkholderiales bacterium | reverse complement strand
CGCTTCGATCTCCTCAAGCTCGACCGCTACTCGACGGCGACGCTGCAGTTCTCGCGCGGGTGCCCGTACGTCTGCGAGTTCTGCGACATCATCGTGATGTTCGGCCGCCGCCCGCGCACCAAGCCGTGGCCGCAGGTCGAGCGCGAGCTCGACGCGCTGTTCGCGCAAGGCGTGCGCAACGTCTTCTTCGTCGACGACAACCTCATCGGCCACCGGCCGGCCGCCAAGGCGCTGCTGCGCGAGCTCGTCGCCTGGCAGGCACGCCACGGCGCCGCGTTCCGCTTCGGCACCGAGGTGTCGATCAACCTCGCGCAGGACGCCGAGCTACTGTCGCTGATGCGCGAGGCGGGCTTCGTGTGGGTGTTCGTCGGCATCGAGTCGGCCGACCCGCAGACGCTGAAGGACACCGGCAAGACGCAGAACACGCACCAGGACGTGCTCACGTCGATCCGCGCGATCTACGGCCACGGCATCGACGTGCTCGGCGGGTTCATCGTCGGCTTCGACAACGACACCGCCGTCACCTTCGACGTGCAGCACCGGTTCATCGTCGACTCCGGCATCCAGGCGGCGATGGTGGGCCTCTTGACCGCGCTGCCGAAGACGCCGCTCCATGCGCGGCTCGAGAGCGAGGGCCGACTCCGAGAGGCGCGCCAGCACTCGGACAACACCAAGCTCTCGACCAACGTCGTGCCCAAACGCATGAGCTACGACGAGATGATCGAAGGGTACCGCGTGCTCTACCAGCGCCTCTTGTCCGACGAGGGCATCGCCGCACGCATCCGCAACAAGCTGCGCCACCTCGAGGCGCCGGTGTACGCGGGCGAGTACGCGCTGCGCGAGCGCGTCGGGATCGTCGCCCGCCTTCTCGCCAAGGGCATCGTGCCCGGCGGACCGCGGCGCGTGCTGCGCTTCCTCGGCACGATCCCCTGGCGCTCGCCGCGCAAGTTCCCCCTGGTGATCGTCGACTGGATCGCGGGGCTCGCGATGCGCGACTACGCGCTGCGCCATCTGCGCCCGCTCGAGGCGCCGCGGGCGGCGGTCGATCGCGGCATGGCGCGCTTGCGGCGCGCCCTCGAAGCGCCGGCGATGGCCGGGCGAGCCGTGCTCTCGCTGCGCGCGCTGGAGGTGCGGCTGTCGCTGTCGCTCGACGCCTCGGCCGGACGGCGCTTCTTCGACCGGCTCGCGCGCCGCCTCGAAGCGCTTCTGCGCCTCAGGGGCACGACGGTGATGCTCGACTTCGAGCGTCTCGTCGCGCACGAATCGCGCCATGTCGAGCGCCTCCTCGCGCGCCTCGCGCGCCACGGCGACCGCGTGTTCATCGTCGCGCGCGGCACGCTGCACGAGACGCTCGCGATCGACTGGTCGCGGTTCAACGTCGTGCTGCGCGGCGATGCGGCGTGACGCGATGACGCCGGGAACCGGTCCACGCAGGATGGAGCTCGTCTGTCCCGCCGGCAGCCTGGCCGCGTTGAAGGCGGCGGTCGACCACGGCGCCGACGCCGTCTACACCGGCTTCCGCGACGCGACCAACGCGCGCAACTTCGCGGGACTGAACTTCGGCGAGCAGGAGCTCGCGGCCGGCATCCGCTACGCGAAGGAGCGGGGCGCCCGCATCTTCATCGCGATCAACACCTACCCGCAGGCGTCGACGTTCGCGCGCTGGTGCGCGGCGGTGGATCGCGCCGCCGATGCGGGCGCCGACGCGATCATCCTCGCCGACCTCGGGCTGATCGAGTACGCGGCGAGGCGTCATCCTTCGCTCAACCTGCATCTTTCGGTGCAGGGCTCGGCGACGACCTACGAGGCGATCAACTTCTACGCCGACCGCTTCGCCATCCGCCGCGCGGTGCTGCCGCGGGTGCTCACGCTCGCGCAGGTCGCCGCGCTGATCGCGAACGCGCGCACCGGCATCGAGGTGTTCGGCTTCGGCAGCCTGTGCGTGATGGTCGAGGGACGGTGCCAGCTCTCGTCGTACGTGACCGGCCAGGGACCGAACCTCGCCGGCGTCTGCTCGCCGGCGTCCGCCGTGCGGTGGAGCGAAACGCCGCGCGGCCGCGAGGTTCGCCTCAACGGCCTTTTGATCGACCGCTACGCGGAGGGCGAGAGCGCGGGCTATCCGACGCTGTGCAAGGGGCGCTACGTCGTCGACGGCGTCGCACGCTACGCGATCGAGGAGCCGGTGAGCCTCAACACGATCGCGCTCCTGCCCGATCTCCGGCGCATCGGCGTGCAGGCGATCAAGATCGAGGGACGGCAGCGCGGGCCCGCCTATGTCGGCGAGGTGACGGGCGTCTGGCGTGCGGCGATCGATGCATGCGAGGCGAACCCGGAACGTTTCGCGGTCGACGGCGCGTGGTCGTCGCGCCTCGCGCGGCTGTCCGAAGGCCGGCAGGTGACGCTCGGCGTGTACGAGAAGGCGTGGCGGTGAGCTCCCCGATGAGCAGACTGCGGCTTTCGCTCGGCCCGATCGCCTGCTACTGGCCACGCGAGGCGGTCTTCCGCTTCTACGACGAGGCCGCGCGCGCGCCCATCGACATCGTCCATCTCGGCGAGGTCGTCTGCGGCAAGCGCCACGAGCTTCGCACCTCCGACTGGATCGCGATCGGCCGGGCGCTGCGCGATGCAGGCAAGGAGGTCGTGCTCTCGACGTTCGCGCTGCCCGAGTCGGAAACCGACCTTCGCGTCACCCGGGCGCAGGTCGCCAACGGCGAGTTCGCGATCGAGGCCAACGACATGGGCGCGGTGCGGCTCGCGGCCGAGGCGAACGTGCCCTTCGTCGTCGGCCCGCACGTCAATGCGTATCACCCGGCGACGCTCGCCTGCCTCGCCGGGCTCGGCGCGATCCGCTGGGTCGCGCCCATCGAGCTCGCGCGCGACGCGATCGCCGATGTCGTGCGCGTGCTGCCGCCGCCGATGCAAGGCGAGGTGTTCGGCTACGGCCGGCTGCCGCTCGCGATGTCGGCGCGGTGCTTCACCGCACGAAACCGCGGAACGTCGAAGGACGATTGCGGCTTCCGCTGCATCGACGATCCCGACGGCTTCGCGGTCACGACGATCGACGCCGCGCCGGCGTTCGTGCTGAACGGCACGCAGACGCAGTCGGCGCTTCCGTACAGCCTGGTGCGCGAAGTATCGGAGCTCGCGGCGAGCGGCATCGCCGTGTTCCGGATCGCACCGCAATCGCGGCACACGTTCGACATCGTGCGCTTTGTGCGCGCGGTGCTCGACGGCGGCGCGGATCCCGGCGAAGCCGCGGACGCGATCGACGCGCTGACCGGTGCGCCGGCCACCGGCGGCTACTGGCAAGGCCGGCCCGGATGCGAGGTCATGCATGCGTGACGCCATCCTGCAACGCGTGGCGGCGCTCGGCGCGAACGTCGTGCGGCGCCTGCCGCAGTATCCGCCGTCGGCGGTGGTGGCGGCGGCGCTGTCGGCGATCGTTCGCGATCACCCCGATGCGTCGCTCGAAGGACGCGTGGTGCGCATCGCCGTCGTCGACGCGGGCCTGACGCTGACGCTTCGCCGCCGCGGCTCGCGGTTCGAGCCCGCGCTCGCCCGCGACGCCGCCGACGTCACGATTCGCGCCCGGCTCGCCGACTTCGTCGCGCTCGCATCGCGTCGCGAGGATTCGGACACGCTGTTCTTCGCCCGGAGGTTGTCCATCGAAGGCGACACCGAGGCGGGACTGATCGTGAAGAACATGCTCGACGCCGTCGACGTGACGCCGTTCGCCGCGCCGCTGCGCGCGCTCGACGAGGCGCTGCGGCGCGCGGGAGCGAGGTCGGCGTAGCGCCAACCGGCGCCGCACGTCGTCCTCTCCGCGCCCCCTTTCGTCGTCCCCGCGCAGGCGGGGACCCAGCGTCTTTCGTGCAAACGCCACTGGGCCCTCGCCTTCGCGAGGGCGACGGCAGAGTTGACTGCAATCTCGGCGACGGCAGGCGTCAGCCCGCCTCGGCTACCTGTCCACCACCCGCCCCACAATGCTGTCGAGCCGTGCGAACGGCTGCCTCCAGCAACGGCTGTCGCTGGACGCGGCCCGGTTGTCTCCCAACAGGAAACAGTGGCCTTCCGGCACCAGCCACGACCCACGTTGGCCGCCCGCGCGAATCACATAAGGCTCGACGACGGGCACGCCGTTGCGGACGAGGCCGCCGGAGCCGAGCGCCAGTCGATCGCCGGGCAATCCCACGACCCGCTTGACGATGCGCCGACCCAGCTCGGCGGATTGCACCACGGCGATGTCGCCGTGACGAATCGGTCGGCCGTGCCGGACCGACCGGGTGAACACGAGCTGCCCCGGACGCAGCGTCGGCCACATCGAGTGCGCGTGCGTCCGGGTCACGAATCCGACGTGGCGCCGGAACAGGAGAGCCGCGACGACCGCCCCAACGAGCACTGCGAGCCATTGCCACGTCATGGCGACGACTTCAATGATGATGGTGATGGCGGTGATCGTGGTGGCCGTGCTCTTCGCCTTCCGCGTACTTGTAGAACGACACGTAGGCGTCGACGTACGCACGGCCCGCCGCCACGTCGTTCACATCGAACCGGCTCAGGGCCCTCGCCTTGTCGAAGCGGTTCCGCAATTCGTGGTGCTTGTCCGCGGGGAGCAGCGCCGTCAGCGGCTCGAGCACGCCGGTCTCCATCGCCCTGTCCGCCGCCACCACCTCGGGACCGAGCACGGTGCCCGTGGGCTTGATGCCGTCGTAGGACGCCCCTTCGCCGGCGCGGTGGATCCGCACGAGGTTCTCGAGGAAGTAGCGGTCCGCCACTTCGGCGGCATCGGCGCCCAGCGCACGGACCTTGACCGCCTTGGCGAAGATGGGGCGCAACTCCGCTTCGCCTTCGGGATGGATCCATTTCAGCGCATGGTTGACGTTGCCGGTCTGCAGAGCCTTGCGTCCGTCGGTGACGGCGGGCCCGTCCTCGGTGTCGCAATGCGCGCTGGCACGGCGGGGCATCAGCACGATCAGCGCGAACAGCAGGAATGTCGAGAGGATGGTCAGGGTCAGCACGGTTGTCTCCTTGGTGAACCAGCCTTCAAAGGATACCGCCGCCGCCCTCCTATCCGGATGTGGATGAGCCAGGCTAGCCAGCGTCCCGCATCGCCGCGCAGCACTGCTTGAACTTGCGTCCGCTGCCGCAGAAGCAGCGCTCGTTGCGCTCGGGCCAGGGCGCGCCGCTTCGCGCGAACGACGCGAGGTTGCGCCGGCGGAGCGCGTCGGCCATGCGTTGCAGGCGCTCGCGCGCGTGGTCGAACAGCGCGCGGTACGCGCTGCAGAAAACGTCGCGCCCGGTCGCCTCCGCCCGG
>JADZAQ010000223.1 GCA_020852555.1 Burkholderiales bacterium | reverse complement strand
GGTCGAGGCCGAGATCCGCGCGAAGCCGCGCGCGATCCTCGAGCGTCGCGTCCTGCCCGACCATGAACGCGACCGGATCGCCGACGAAGTTGAACAGCGAGAACGCGATCAGCGCGACGACCGCCATGACCAGCGCCGATTGCAGCACGCGGCGAAGGATGAAGGCGAGCATCGGGGATCGTGGATCCGGACGCCGCGGATCATGCCGGAAGCGCCGGCAAAGTCAACGTGACGATGGCCCGCCGGTCGAGCGCGCGCGGCGGGTGGCGAAAAGGCAGATGCCGGCGGCGACCGAGACGTTGAGGCTTTCCACGGTACCCTGCGTCGGGATGCCGACGATGCGGTCGCAGCTCTCGCGCGTCAGCCGCCGCAATCCCTCGCCTTCGGCGCCCAGCACCCAGGCGACCGGTCCGGTGACATCGGCGGTGAAAAGGCTCTCGCCGCCGGTGTCGGCGCCGACGATCCACACGCCGGCCTCCTTCATCTCGCGCAGCGCGCGGGCGAGATTGGTGACGGTGACCACCGGCACCGTATCCGCCGCGCCGCTCGCGGCCTTCGCGACCGTCGCATTGACGCCGACCGCGCGATCCTTCGGCACGATGACCGCGTGCGCGCCGAACGCATCGGCGCTTCGCAGGCACGCGCCGAGGTTGTGCGGATCGGTGACGCCGTCGAGCACGAGCAGGAGCGGCGGCTCCAAGCCCGGTTCCAGCACATCGGCGAGCGTGACATGCGGCAGCGTCGCATCGACGCTCGCGACCACTCCCTGGTGGCGAGCCCCGCGCGCCATGTCGTCGAGGCGCTTGTCGTCGACGGGATGGACCGCCACGCCGGCCGCCCGGGCGCGCGCGGAAAGCTCGCGTGCGCGCGCATCGTGGCGGCCCTGCGCGAGATGGATCGCACGAATGGACCCGGGCCGCTGGCGAAGGCGAGCGGTGACCGCGTGGAAGCCGAAGAGTAGACGCGTATCCGCCAAGGCGCTCCGCGGAACGAAAAGGGCTTGCGTGCTAGTGTAGCGCCCGCCCGCCCGTTGCCGCCCATGCCCGACTTCCCGCTCCGGCCGCTCGTCGAGCAGACGCTGCTCGTCTTCGCCGCGCTTTTCCCGATCGTCAATCCCGTGGGCGGCGCGCCGGTGTTCCTGGCGATGACGCACGGCCTGAGCGACGTGCAGCGCCAGCATCTCGCGCGGCGCATCGGCGTCAACGCCTTCCTGCTCGTGCTGGTGTCGTTCTTCGTCGGCAACCACGTCATCGAGTTCTTCGGGTTGTCGGTGCCGGTGATCCAGGTGGGCGGAGGCCTGCTCGTGTGCGCGATGGCATGGCGGCTGCTGCACGAGGAGTCGACCGACGAGGTGCCGGTTCGGCCGCAGACCCACGACGAGCTCGCCGTGCGCGCGTTCTACCCGATGACCATGCCGCTGACCGTCGGTCCGGGCTCGATCGCGGTGGCGATCACGCTGGGCGCTCATGTGCCTCGCGGCATGCAGGCGTACGCGATCGGCGTCGCCGGCGCGACGATCGGCGCGCTGCTGCTCGCACTGTCGATCTACCTGCTGTTCCGCTACGCCGAGCGCCTGACGCGGGTGCTGGGGCCGACGGGCACCGCCGTGCTGCTCAGGCTGTCGGCGTTCATCCTGCTTTGCATCGGCGTGCAGATCGTGTGGAGCGGGGTCGAAGTACTGCTGAGACCGCTGGCGGCATAGCTCCCGCGAACGGCGGACGCTGGCGCCGCGGCAGCCAAGCCGCTATAATGATCGGCTACGCGGCGACCGATTCAGACGGTCGCCCGTTCGGTGCGCTGCTGTAGCTCAGTTGGTAGAGCAACTGATTCGTAATCAGTAGGTCGAGTGTTCGAGTCACTCCAGCAGCACCATGAAGGCAATAACTTAACCGAGCCGAGCGTCTTCGTTGGTCGCCGTTGCGCGGAGGCGGTTCGCCGCCGCGTGCGCCATCCGCACCCCGCAAATGAACGAGCCGCCCGAAGGCGGCCCAGTGTAGCGTCCGCGGCGCTCGTCACGGCACGTCAACAGCGCCTTCCGCGCGTTGGCCATGGTGTCCTCGAACACCTTCGCGAGCGCGAACGCGGCTGGCGCCAGGCCGGTTTCAAGCCGCCTGTAGCTTCCGCTTGTCGAGCGGTTGAACGCCAGCCATGCGCTCGGGGTCCTGGTCGATCTCCCAAAGGTCCAGGGCCTCCTGCATGCGCAGCCACGATTGCGGCGTCGTCCGCAGCAGCTTCGCAAGCCGGACGGCCATTTCGGCCGAAAGCGCGCGCTTTTCGAGCAGCAACTCGGAAACGCTCAGGCGCGACACGCCGAGCCGGCGCGCGAACTCGGCTTGCGACATGTTGAGCGCCGGCAGCACGTCGGCGCGCAGAATCGCGCCAGGGTGCGTAGGCCGCCGGCCGGCATGTCGAATGCTCCCCCGATGCATCAGTGATAGTCCTCCAATTCGACTTCGATGGCGTCCTCGCCTTCGAAAGCGAACGTGATGCGCCAATTGCCGCTCACGGTGACGCTGTATCGGCCGGCTCGGTCGCCATTGAGAGGGTGAAAGCGCCAGCCTGGCAAGTTCATATCGTCCGCGCGTACGGCGGCGTCCAGGCGGTCGAGAATCCGGCTGATGCGCTCGACCTGGTCGGGTCTCAGGCCGCGACGATCGTCCCGCTGAAAGAATCGCCCGAGTCCCTTGTGCCTGAATCCGCGGATCATCGTGCCGTTGGCGTGATATCCGGCACATTACATTGTAATGCGTGGGATTGCAAACCCCTGCCTTGGGGCGCTCCGACGGACCCAGCGATCGGCGCCGATGGCCGCGGCTGCTGCTGCGCGGCCTCGAATTGCTCCTCGGGAGCGCGGGCGAGCGCAGATGCGCGAGCCGCGCGGTCGCGGGAGATACCGAAGTCGTGGAGCGTTGAGGGTGTCGACGTCGACGACGCCCTTGTATGCTGATTCACTTCGCCGTTTGCCGTCGCCAGCTCTCCGCGCTCGCGCATGAGCTCTGTATCGCGCGCCGCCTGCATTCTGCGCGCGAACTCGGGCAGCGCGCGGCGTCATGCGCAGCGGCTCGATTCCCGATTCGCGCATACCGTGCGCGCGCTTGGACGAATGCGCACCGGTTCAGCGAGCCGATGGTGCAATAACGCGTCGCTGTGGGATCACCTTAGGCGGAATCATACGGAGGTGGCGGCCTGTCGTCGGACGTTCGACTACGGTCGCTCGACGTGAACGCGTCTACACGCGCCGTGGTCCAATTTCCTTGCCCACACCCCGCAAGGACCCGCAATGAAGATCGCCCAGGTTGCCCCGCTCTGCGAAAGCGTCCCGCCGCGCCTGTACGGCGGAACCGAGCGAGTGGTGGCGCACCTGTGCGACGCGCTCGTCGCCGCGGGGCATGACGTCACGCTCTTCGCCTCGGGCGACAGCTGGACGCGCGCACGGCTCGCGGGCATGCGACCGCGGGCGATGCGGCTCGATCCGGCGCCATTCAAGTCCGACATGGCCGCGCACCTTGCGATGCTGCACGAGCTGCGCGCGCAGGCGCACCGCTTCGACGTGCTCCACTTCCATCTCGACCTCCTGCACTTCCCCTTCTTCGAGCCGATCGCGCATCGCACGCTGACCACGCTGCACGGCCGTCTCGACATGGCCGACCTGGCGGAAGCGTACCGGCGCTGGCCGCAGTATCGGCTGGTGTCGATCTCCGACAGCCAGCGTCGTCCCTTGCCCGACGCGAACTGGTTCGCGACCGTGCATCACGGCGTGCCGACCGACCGCTTCAGCTACAGCGCTTCTCCGGATGGATCGCTCGTGTTCGTCGGCCGCCTGTCGCCCGAGAAGCGCGCCGACCGGGCGATCGAGATCGCGCGCAGGACGGGACGCCGGCTCGTCATCGGCGCCAAGGTCGACCCCGTGGACGAGCGCTAT
>JADZAQ010000222.1 GCA_020852555.1 Burkholderiales bacterium | reverse complement strand
CGCTGCGCAACGCGGACTCGCTCAACGATCTCCGCCTCGAGATCAAGCTGCACGGCAAGGAAGCGAAGAACCGCAACGTCTTCTCGGGCCTGGGCAACATGGACATCGTGCAGGACCAGCAGAGCAATTCGGTGATCTAGCGGCTTGGGGCGGCCCGGCGCCGCTGACGGTGAACGACCCCCACGCTCGCTGCGCTCGCTGCCCCCAAAGGGGGCGCAGTCAGCGGCTTGGGGCGGCCCGGCGCCGCTGACGAAAGGCTTCACAAAGAGACGCCGAGACGCGGAGAAAGGGCATGCTTTCTCTGTGCCTCTGCGCCTCCTGTGAAGTGCACTTGGAGTCTACGATGAACCACCCCCCGCTCGCTGCGCTCGCTGCCCCCAAAGGGACGCAGTCCGGCCGGCGGCAACCCCAGTCGGCGGTCGCGATTCGATGGCACAATGACGGGGTGACCCCCACCGACATCATCCTGCACAACCGCTCGCGCCAGCTCGAAATCACTTTCGAGGACGGCCGCACCTACAAGCTCCCGTACGAGTTCCTGCGCGTGTATTCGCCGTCCGCCGAGGTGCGGGGCCACGGCCGGGGCCAGGAGACGCTCCAACCCGGCAAGCGCGAGGTGACGATCACCGAGGTCGAGCCGGTCGGCCGCTACGCGATCCGGCCGACGTTCTCCGACGGCCACAACTCGGGCATCTACTCCTGGGATTACCTGTACGAGATCGCCGTCGGCCAGGACAAGCTGTGGAACGACTACCTCGCCCGCCTCGCGGCGGCCGGCGCGAGCCGCGATCCGGCATCCAAGCCATGACCGCAGCCGAATCGCCCACAAGCGCCGCCCGACCGGCCACGGGTGCCGCCCCGGGAAGCGAGCGCACGCACTTCGGCTACGAGGACGTGTCGCCCGAGGAGAAGACGCGCCGCGTACGCGGCGTGTTCGACTCGGTCGCCGGCAAGTACGACCTGATGAACGACCTGATGTCGGGCGGCCTGCACCGACTCTGGAAGCGCTTCGCCGTCGACCTCGTGCCGCTGCGTCCCGGACAGAAGGTGCTCGACCTCGCGGGTGGCACCGGTGACCTCGCGCGCCTCTTCGCCCGCAAGGTCGGCGCCACCGGGACCGTCGTGCACACCGACATCAATCACGCGATGCTGGCGGAAGGCCGCGACAAGCTGATCGACGCCGGCGTGGTGCTGCCGGCGGTCCAGTGCAACGCCGAGGCGCTGCCGTTCGCCGCGCGCAGCTTCGACCTCGTCTCCATCGCCTTCGGGCTGCGCAACGTGACCCGCAAGGAACTGGCGCTGGCCGAGATGCGCCGCGTGCTGCGCCCGGGTGGCGCCGCGCTGGTGCTCGAGTTCTCGAAAGTGGCGGCGCCGCTCGCCCCGGCGTACGACTGGTACAGCTTCCGCGTGCTGCCGACGATCGGCAGGATCGTCGCCAAGGACGCGGCAAGCTACCGCTATCTCGCCGAGTCGATCCGCATGCACCCCGACCAGGCGACGCTCGCGGCGATGATGGAACGTGCAGGCTTCGACAAGGTCGATTATCACAATCTCACCGCCGGGGTGGTCGCTGTCCACGTCGGTCGCGTGTACTGATCGTTGCCCAGCCGCTCGCCGCGGCAGAGCCAGACCCCGCGGCGACGGTTGATTCCGCGCAGGACCTGCGCAATATTCGCAGCGTCGGCAATCTCGCCGGGCGCTGCCTTGGAGGAGTGAACGTCATGAAGAGAGCTTTCGTCATCGCCGCTGCGCTCATCGCCACGACGGCGTGGCTGGGCGCCGACCTCGCCGAAGCGAGGCGCATCGGAGGCGGTCGCAGCATTGGGGCGCAGCGCCAAATGACACCATCGGCCGCACCCACCACGCCCGGCGCGCCAAGCGCTGCGCCGACCGCCCCGGCCAATCCCGCGATGGGCGCGGCCGCGAAGGCACCGGCAGCCGGCGCTACCGCCGCCTCCGGGGCATCCCGCTGGCTGGGCCCGATTGCCGGCCTCGCTGCCGGGTTGGGGCTCGCGGCACTCATGTCGCACCTCGGCCTGTCCGAAGCATTCGGCAGCTTCCTGCTGCTGGCGCTCCTGGTGTTCGGCGGCATCTTCATCGTGCGCATGCTGCTGCGGCGCAACGCAGTGCCGCAGCGCAATCCGCTCCAGTACGCGGGCAACGCCCCCGGACGGGTGGAACCGGTCATGGGACGGGGTGAGAGCCGCTTCGAGCCGATGACCGCCGCTGCGCCGGCGGCAAGCAGCGTCACCGCCGTGCCGGCCAATCGTTTCCCAGCGGGGTTCAATCCGGGACCGTTCATCGAACAGGCCAAGATCCAGTTCCGCAACCTGCAAGCCGCCTACGATCGCGGGGACCGCGCCGCGCTGGCCGAAGTGATGACGCCGGAAATGTTCGCCGAGATCGCGCAGGAAATCGCCGGACGCGGCAGCCACACCGCGACCGAAGTGATCCGCCTCGACGCCGAGATCCTCGAGGCGACGACCGAAGGACGCCAGCACTGGCTCGGGGTGCGCTTCACCGGACAGTTGCGCGAGGATGGGGCCGTGTTGCCGAAGGACTTCGAGGAAGTCTGGAACCTCGTGAAGCCGGTCGACGATTCCTCGGGCTGGCTCTTGGCCGGCATCCAGCAAACGCATGCGATGGCCTGACCCCGCCGCCGGACCGGCGCAGCTCGCCAATCGCGCGCTCGCCGATCAGGCGTGGGCGCACGAGCAGCTCGCGCCGTTCGCCGGGCGCACGTTCGCGCTGCGCATCGGCATCGTATCCGGCGCATGGACGGTGACGGAAGACGGCGGGTTCACCTCCGCCGCCGCCGACTCACCGATCGACCTGCGGCTCGATGTCTCGCCGCTCGCCGTGCCGGCCTTTCTCGCCGATCCAGCGCGCTGGAACGAATACGTGCGCGAGGACGGCGACGCGGCGCTCGGCGGTACGCTGAAGGACATCGCGCGCGCGCTGCCCTGGCTCGTCGAGGAGGGCTTCGCCAAGGCATTTGGCCCGGTCGCCGGGCAGCGCATCGCCGACACCGGACGGCACCTCCTCGCCTTTCCCGAATACGCGACACGCAAGCTCGGCGACAGCGCGGGTGGCTACGTTCGCGACGAGCTGCGGCTCATGGTACGGGGCAGCGAGGCGCGCGCGCTGCGCGACGACATCGCCGCGGTTGCCGAGCGGGTCGACTCGCTCGCCGCGCGCATCGACGCGCTCGCGCTCGACCCGCGCTGATTACATCGCTCGATGTCGAAGGCCGTTCGCCGCGCGCCGCCGGCGCCGACCCTCGCCAAATTCAGCCGCCCGCGGCTATACGATGTGCGCAAGCGCGAGCGGCTGTTCGATCTGCTCGACCAGTACCGCTCGCATCCGATCGTGTGGATTACCGGTCCACCCGGATCGGGCAAGTCGACGCTCGCGGCAAGCTACGTCGAGGCGCGACGCCTGCCCGGCCTGTGGTTCCAGGCCGATCCGGGCGACGCTGATCCGGCGACCTTCTTCCACTACCTGCGCGTCGCCGCCAACGGCGTCGCCGGCCGCAATCCTCGCGGCGCCGCGGCGCTGCCAGCGCTCTCCGCCGAGTATGCGAGCGACCTGCCGGCCTTCACGCGGCGCTTCCTGCGCGAGTTCTTCGCGCTCTTCCCCCCGGGCTCGGTCCTCGTGGTCGACAATTTCCACGAGCCCAAGGGTGACGCGCCGTGGCGCTTCGCCTTCGCCGAGGGCTTGCGCGAGATTCCGCACGGCATGAACCTCCTCGTGCTGTCGCGCGAGCCGCCGGTTCCGGAAATGGCGCGGCTCGTCGGCGAGCAGCGAATCGCGCGCCTCGACTGGGATGCGCTGCGCTTCACCGAAGAGGAGGCAACGGAGCTCACCGCAGCGGCCAAGCTCGATAGCACGACCGCGCGGGCGATCCACAAGGCGAGCGATGGCTGGGCGGCGGGCATCGTGCTCATGCGCGAGCACCTCGCACGCAGTACCTCCATCAGCACCCCCGACGCGCTGCTGCCCGAAGGCAAGGAAGCGGTATTCCGCTATTTCACCGGCGAGATCTTCGGGCGCGCGCAGCCCGCGAACCAGCGCGTCCTGATGCTCGCCGCGCTGCTGCCGTCGGTCGCCCCCGCCGATGCCGAGCTTCTCGCGGGAGATCCCGATGCGGCGCTGGTGCTCGACCACGTCTATCGGCGCCACCTGTTCACCGAGCGGCGGCGCCTGGGTGCCGAGCCGGTCTACCAGTTCCACGGACTCTTCCGCGAGTTCCTGCTCGCCGAAGGCAAGCGGCGCCTATCGGCCGAAGAGCGGGTCAGCGCCCTCGATCGCGCGGCGGGCCAACTCGTCGCCCGCGGCGACTTCGACGCCGCCGCGCAGCTCTATCTCGAAGCGAAGGCCTGGCCGGCGCTGGTCGGCCTCACGCTGCACGCCGGGCGCCCGATGCTCGCCGAAGGCCGCCGCAAGACGCTCCTGGGCTGGCTCGAGGCGCTGCCCGACGCCGTGCGTGCCGCCGAGCCCCGCCTCGCCCTCGTCGAAGCCCACGCCGTGCTCTACGACGAACCCGCCCGCTGCAAGGCACTCCTCGAACGCGGCTTCGCCGCCTTCGCCGCGAGCGGCGACGTACGCCGGCAACTCCTCACCGCGGCGACCGCCATCGAGTGCCACTATTTCGAGTGGGCGGACTTCACGCCGCTCGATCGCTGGATCGAGGTCATCGCTCGCCTGCTCGATCCAGGGCCCGAGTTCCTGTCGACCGCCGACGCGCTGCGCATTCGCGGCGCGCAGCTCATCGCGCTCCTCTTTCGTCAGCCCGATAACCCTGGCATCGACGATACGGCGGACACCGTGACCGCGCTCCTCGACGCCGCGGACATCCTGTCGGTGCCGGTCAACGATCGCGTCAACGCCGCATCGATCCTCTTCAACTACATGAACTGGAAAACGAAGGGGGCCGACGCCGACGCGCTCGTCGCACGCGTCGAGCCGTGGCTCGCCGAGCCGCAGCTCACCGCGATGAATCGCGTGTGGTGGCAGGTGCACCGCGCCTTCAACGAGCAGATCCGCGGCCACTACGCGCGCTCGCAACGGATCATGGCGGATACCGAGGCGCTGGCCGTGGCGCACGGCTTCAAGTGGATGCAGGTCGAGATCTATCACGCCGAGGTGACCGCGCTCATCTCGCGCGAGGACGTACCGGCGGCGGCCGCGGCGCTCGCCAAGCTGCGCGCCGTGCTGTCGCCGACGCGCCGGATGGATCATGCGTACTTCAAGTACCAGGAGGCCGGCGTGCTGCTCCTGCAAGGCCGCATGCGCGAGGCGGCGACGGCCGCGGCGGAGGCGGTCGCGATCGGCCGCGCGAGCGGCCTGCCGGCGATCCAGATCCCGCACTTCCTCGTGCGCTCGGCGCTGTGCCACGTGCACCTCGACGACCTCGATCGCGCGCAGGCGCTGTACGCCGAGGCGATCGCGCTCGCCACGCCCGCCGATCGGCGCAACTTCGAGTTCCACGCGCGACTGTTGCGCGCGCACCGTCTGCTCGACAGCGGCGCGGCGCCGGAGGCGCGCGACCTGCTGCGCGAGCTCTTCGCCGAGTGTCGCGACGCGGGGTACTACGGCTTCCTGCGCCTGCCGGCCAGCGTCCTGACTCCGGCACTCGCCACGGCACTCGCCGGTGGCATCGAGACCGATTACGTACGCAAGCTCATCCGCGACCGCAAGCTACCGCCGCCCGACGCGACGACCGCCGACTGGCCGTGGCCGCTCGCGCTGCGGACCCTCGGCGAGTTCGCGATCCTGCGCGATGGCCAAGCGCTGGTGTCGAAGGGCAAGGCGCAGAAGAAGCCGCTCGAGCTCCTGAAGGCGCTCATCGCGCAGGGCGGTCGCGCGGTCGACGCGACGATGCTCACCGCGCTGGTGTGGCCCGATGCCGAGGGCGACGATGCCAAGACGTCGTTCGACAGCAACCTCTATCGGCTGCGCAGGCTGCTCGACGTCGACGGTGCGCTGCCCCTGACCGAGGGCAAGCTCTCGCTCGCCCCGGACCTCGTCTGGCTCGACGTGTGGGCCTTCGAGGCGGCACTCGAGCGTGCCGACGTCGCCGCCGCCCTCGCGCTCTACCGCGGCGCCTTCCTCGCCCTCGACGCGCCCGTGGCGTGGACACTGCCGGCGCGCGATCGCCTGCAGGCACGACTGGTGCGTGCGGTCGTCGCGCAAGGCGAAGCTCTCGAGCAGCGCCGCGAATGGGCGCAGGCGCGCGCGCTGTACGAGCGCACGCTGGAAGTCGACAACCTCGCCGAGCCGGTCTACCGGCGGCTCATGGTGTGCCTGCGCGAGCTCGGCGACACGGCAGCGGCGCTGTCCACCTATCGGCGCTGCCGCGAACTGCTGTCGATCGTGCTCGGGCGAGCGCCCGCGGCGGAGACCGAGGCCGTCCGGCGCACGCTGTAGCCGCCGCCGCCAGGTCGGCGTCAGCGATTCGTCAGCCGCGCGGGCAGCCGAGGCAAGGCGCGACCCTAGTGCACATAAGCATTGTAGATCAATGAGTTGCGTAGCCGGGGCAACTCCGACGATGCGTAAGCGATGGGTGAGCGCGCGCGGTGCATCATGCGCCGCGTCACGATCACCATAAGGACCATCATGTCGAGATCACACAACATCACCTTTGCCGCGCTCTTTGCCGTGGCGGCCTTTGCTTTCGGGCACGCGGCCGACGCCGCGACCCGCGGCGACGACGCGAGCATCGCCCGCGGCCGCTACATCGTCCGCATCGCCGGCTGCAACGACTGTCACACCGCGGGTTACGCCGCCTCCGGGGGAACCATTCCGGAGAAGGACTGGCTGCTGGGCGATGCGGTCGGCTGGCACGGCGACTGGGGCACGACGTATCCGCCGAACCTGCGCCTCGTGCTGTCCGCGATGAACGAGGACCAATGGGTCAAGTCGGCGAAGACGGTGCAGGGACGTCCGCCGATGCCCTGGTTCGCGCTGCGCGACATGACCGAGCAGGATCTGCGCGCCGTCTATCGCTTCGTGCGCCAGTTGAGGCCGGTGGGCACGCCGTCGCCCGCGTACGTGCCGCCGGGCACCACGCCGGCCGGGCCGGTCATCCGGTTCCCCGCCGCTCCCAAGTAAGGGACTGGGGGTACCCGCGCGCACGCGGCACCGGGCGGCGG
>JADZAQ010000221.1 GCA_020852555.1 Burkholderiales bacterium | reverse complement strand
GACGGCAGCGGCACCTGGTCGCTGCCGCGCCTCGTCGGAATGCGCCGCGCGCTCGAGATCATGCTCGTCGGCGATCGCTTCGACGCCACGCAGGCGCTCGCCTGGGGTCTCGTCAACCGGGTGGTCCCGGCCGCTGAACTCGATGCCGCGGTTCGCGCCATCGCCGACGGTCTCGCCGCCGGCCCCGCACTCGCCCTGCGCAACACCCGCCGGCTCCTGCGCGATGCGGGAGGCCGTTCGCTGCACGAGCAGCTGGCCGCCGAGGCGGCGAGCTTCGCCGCCTGTGCCGCCACCGACGATTTCCGCGAAGGCGTCACCGCCTTCCTCGCCAAGCGTCCCGCGCAGTTCGGTCGCGGCTCGTGATCGCCTTCACCCCGCACACGGTGCACGACGACAGCGGCGTCCGGCAGCACGTCACCCGAAGGAGCAGATCATGAACACGCTTGCCGGCCGCACGCTCTTCATCAGCGGCGGGTCGCGCGGCATCGGCCTCGCGATTGCCAAACGCGCGGCACGCGACGGCGCCAACGTCGCCATCGCCGCCAAGACCACCACGCCGCATCCCAAGCTGCCCGGCACCATCCACACCGCCGCGGCCGAGATCGAGGCGGCCGGAGGCAAGGCGCTCGCGCTCGCCTGCGACATCCGCGACGAGGCCGCGGTCCACGCCGCCGTCCAGGCCACCGTCGAGCGCTTCGGAGGCATCGATATCCTGGTCAACAACGCGAGTGCGATCAGCCTCACCGGGACGCTCGCCACGCCCATCAAGCGCTTCGACCTCATGCTGGGCGTCAACGTGCGCGGCACCTTCGTATGCTCGCAGGCGTGCCTCCCGCACCTCGTGACGGCGGCGCGGGCCGGCCGCAATCCGCACCTCCTGACGCTGTCGCCGCCGCTCGACCTCGCCGCGAAATGGTTCGCGCCGCACCTGGCCTACACCATCGCCAAGTACGGCATGAGCATGTGCGTGTTGGGGATGGCCGAGGAATTCCGCGCCGACGGCATCGGCGTCAATGCGCTGTGGCCGCGCACCGTCATCGATACCGCGGCACTGGCGCTGGTGCCGGGCGTGCGGGAGCAGCTCGACCGGGCGCGCCGGCCCGAGATCATGGCCGACGCCGCGCACGCCATCGTGACGCGCGATGCGCGCACGACGACGGGACGATTCTTCATCGACGAGGAGGCGCTGCGCGAGGCCGGCGTCACCGACCTCACGCGTTATGCCAACAAGCCGGGGGTCGAACCGCTGCCGGACCTCTTCGTGTAGCCGCGGCGCATCGGCGCGGGCGACGCGGCCGGCTCGCGTCACGAGCAGCCGCGCGGCGGCGCCGCGATTCGCCGCGGGTTATGCCTCGTCGTCGCCGCGCGTGCTACCCCCGGGCAAGACGTTACCGTTCACTTCGCGCCGCTCGCCGCCCGCGCTCACCCGCGGCGCGACGTTGCCGTTCACCTCGCGTGGCGCCCCCTTCGCCGAATGCGCGCCGCCCTTGCCGCGGAAGCCGCCCTTGCCGGCGGGCCGCCCGCGCGGTCCGCTGCGATTGCCGCGCGATCCGGGCCCGTAGCCACCCGCATCGCCGTCGGTGCGCGGCGCGTGCTGCGGCAACGACAACCGCGTGCCGGCAAACGGCGAGGCGTTGGCGTTGCTCAGCGGCTGAATCTCGTCGAAGTCGACTCGCGGCCGCTGCGGCCGTGGCGCGTGCCCGCCGCCATGACTGCCGTGGCCCTTGGCGCCGGCATAGTCCTTGGCGCCGCTGTGGCCCTTGCCACCGGCGTAACCCGTAGCACGGCGTGATGCACCGCCACCCGGACTGCGCCAGCCGATCGCGTTGGCATTGGAGGTCGGCTGCGTCGTCTCGAAATCCGGGCGCGCCTGCGGTGGGCGCGACTTCGGCCGCGGTCCCTTGCCATGCGGCCGCGGACCCCCGTGCTTCCCGCGTTCGGGACCTGCGGGGGCGGTGCCAACCGGCAGCGGTGGCCCGAGGGCGTCCCCACCGGGTGGCGCCGTTCGTGGCGCGCCATGGGACGGGCGCGCGCCCTTGTGCTTGCCGTGACGACCCTTGCCCGGCGCGGGTTGCGGTTGTCCCGGGCGCGCCCCCGAGCGCGGATGCGCCGCCGGCGCCTTGAGCCCGGCCGCCGCCAGCACCGTCGCCACTTCGGCGGCCTCGAGCTCCAGGAGATCGCCGCGCTTGAGCAGCGACGGCATCGCGAGCGTTCCGTAGCGCGTGCGGATGAGGCGCGTCACCGGAATGTCGAGCGCCTCGAAGAGCCGCCGCACTTCGCGGTTGCGCCCTTCTTTCAGCACCACGCGGTACCAGTGGTTGGCGCCCTCTTCCTCGCCGCCGCCGTCCTCGACCTGCGTGCACCGGGCCACGCCGTCTTCGAGCGTGATCCCGTCGAGCAGGCGCTGCCGCTGTTCGTCGGTGAGGCGACCCAGCACGCGCACCGCGTACTCGCGCTCGACCTCGTAACGCGGATGCATCAGGCGATTGGCGAGCTCGCCGGAATTCGTGAAGAGGAGCAAGCCTTCGGTATTGAAGTCGAGCCGTCCCACGTTGATCCACTTGCCCGAACCGATCGACGGCAGCTTCGCGAATACCGTTGGCCGCCCTTCCGGATCGTCGCGGGTGACGATCTCGCCGGTTGGCTTGTGGTACATGAGCACGCGCGGGCGCGGCTCGGTGAAGCGGACCTTCACGAGCTCACCGTTGATGCGCACCTCGTCGCCGGGACCGACCTTCTGGCCCACTTCCGCGGGCTCGCGATTCACCGTGATGCGCCCGGCGAGGATCATCTCCTCCATCGCCCGGCGCGAGCCGAAGCCGCACGACGCCAGCACCTTGTGCAGGCGCTGCGGCTCGCTGAAGACCTCGTCAGTGGAGCGTTTGATCCGGGTCGGCGGCATGCTCTCCCGGATCGCGTGCAGGGCGATGTTCGTCTGCTTCATGGGACTCGGGCCCGAGGAGTGGGGTCGCGAGTGCGAGTGCCGCCTCGGCGGCCTTGGTTGGGGCATCGGGAATCTCCAGGAGATGGGACGTATCGAGCTCGGCGAGAGGTGGGAGTTCCGCGAGTGAGCGGAGGCCGAGGTCGTCCAGGAACAGCTTCGTGGTGGCGTACAGGGCCGGGCGGCCCGGCGTCTCACGGTGGCCCACGACTTCCACCCATTGCCGGTCCTCGAGCGACTTGACGACGTTCGTGGACACGGCAACGCCGCGGATCGCTTCGATGTCGCCGCGGGTGACGGGTTGCTGGTAGGCGATGATGGCGAGCGTCTCCATCACCGCCCGCGAGTAGCGCGGCGGCTTCTCCGGCGACAGGCGATCGAGGTAGCGCTGGACCGCCGGCGTGCCCTGGAAGCGCCAGCCGCTCGCGACCTGCACGAGCTCGACCTTGCGGCCGCGCCAGTCCTCCGCGAGATCGGTCAGCAGATTGCGCACGAGGTCGGGCGCGAGCGGCGGGTCGAAGAGCCGGGCAAGGACTGCGGTCGCCGTCGGCTCGCCGGCGACCAGCAGCGCGGCTTCGAGAATGCCCTTCACCTCGGCGACGTCGCCGACGGCGCTGGCGGCGTCGGCGATGCCGGCGGCATCAGCGTCGGGCTCGGCAACCGCAGTCGCCGTCGCCGCGCCGTCCGCCGTCTCGTTGGCGACGGTCGCGGCGGCGTCGGGCGCCATCGTGTCGGTGGTGTCGGGCGACGGCTCGTGGTGTTCGTTCGCGTCCATGCGTTCAGTCGGCGACGTCGCCGGCCAGGGTGAATTCGGGCGCGCCGCACAGCGTGACGTGGATCGGTGCGTACGGCGCGGTTTGCGCAATGGTCACGAGTCGCTCGCGCGCGAGTTCGAGCAAGGCGAGAAACGTCACCACGAGGTGTGCCACGTCGCGGTGCTCGGCGAAGAGCGTCGTGAACTCGGTGTAGGTGCCGGACTCGAGGTGCTTCAGCACCCGGCTCATCTCGCTGCGCACCGAGAGCTGCTCGCGGGTCACGAGATGGCGCCGGTTGACCTTGGCGCGCGCGACGAGGCTCGCCCACGCCGCCTTGAGGTCGTCGGGGTGGACGTCGGGGAGCCGTTGCGCGGCGACGTGGTCGAACCACACGCGCACCAGCGCGAAGTCGCGCTGCGCGAGCGGCTGTGCATCGAGCTCGCGCGCCGCCTGCTTCATGCGCTCGTACTCGAGGAGGCGACGCACCAGTTCGGCGCGCGGATCCTCGGGCTCCTGCCCCGGCGGAGCCGGCGGTTTCGGCAGCAGCAGCCGCGACTTGATCTCGATCAGCACGGCGGCCATCAGGAGATACTCGGCGGCGAGCTCGAGCTGCGTGCGCCGCATCATCTCCACGTAGCCCAGGTACTGGCGGGTGAGCTCGGCCATCGGCACGTCGAGCACGTTGATGTTCTGCCGGCGGATCAGGTAGAGCAGGAGATCGAGCGGTCCTTCGAAGGATTCGAGGAACACCTCGAGCGCCTCCGGGGGAATGTAGAGATCCTGCGGCAGCTCGGTCACCGCCTCGCCGTAGACGCGGGCGAGCGGCTTCGGATCCGGTGACGGATGCGCGAGGTCGAAGGCGGCTTCGCTCACGGCGAGCTCGGCGGGTCGTACGAGAGGCACATCGCGGCGCGCACCTCGCGCAGCGTCTCCCGCGCGAGCTTGCGCGCGCGGTCGCAGCCGTCGGCGACGATCGCGCGCACGAGCGTGGGATCGTCGAGGTACTGCTGCGCGCGCTCGATGATGGGTTTCTGCTCGGCGATGATGGCATCGATCACCGGCTGTTTGCATTCGAGGCAGCCAATGCCGGCGGTGGTGCAGCCCTCCACCACCCATTGGCGGGTCGCCGCGGAGGAGTAGATCTTGTGCAGCGGCCACACCGGGCATTTTTCCGGATCGCCGGGATCGGTGCGCCGCACGCGCGCCGGATCGGTCTGCATCGTGCGAATCTTGCGGGTCACCTCGGCCGGGTCCTCGCGCATCAGCACGGCATTGCCGTACGACTTCGACATCTTTCGACCGTCGAGCCCCGGCACCTTGGCATTCTCGGTCAGCAAGCCGTTGGGCTCCGGCAGGATGGTGCGCCGCGTACCCTCGAGGTAGCCCGCGAGCCGCTCGCGATCCGCCGCGGACAGGTTCTGCGCGCCGCTCAACAGATCGCGGGCAGCGGCGAGCGCCGCGGCGTCGCCCTGCTCCTGGTACGCGACGCGCATCTCGTCGTACTGCTTCGCCTTCTTGGCGCCGAGCTTCTTGGCCGCCGCGCGGACCTTCTCCTCGAAGCCCGGCTCGCGGCCGTAGATGTGGTTGAAGCGGCGTGCGAGCTCGCGGGTGATTTCGATGTGCGCGAGCTGGTCCTCGCCCACCGGCACCATGTTCGCCCGATAGACGAGAATGTCCGCGGACATCATCACCGGGTAGCCGAGGAAGCCGAAATTGCCGAGATCGCGATCGGCGAGCTTCTGCTGCTGGTCCTTGTACGTCGGCACCCGCTCGAGCCACGTCACGGGCGTGATCATGCCGAGGAGGAGCGTGAGTTCGGCGTGCTCCAGCACCTGCGACTGCACGAAGAGCGTCGCCCGCGCCGGATCGATGCCCGCGGCGAGCCAGTCGATCATCATCTCCCAGGTCATCGTCGCGATGTCCTCGGGCGTCTCGTAGTGCGTGGTCAGCGCGTGCCAGTCGGCGGCGAAATACAGGCACTCGTACTCGTGCTGGAGGCGCACCCAATTCTTGAGGGCGCCGTGGTAATGGCCGATGTGCATGCGCCCGGTGGGGCGCATGCCCGACAACACGCGGTCAGCGAACATGGGTAGCGGTGAAAATCTCTCTCGTCTCGTCCGGCTCGCGGGGCGCTTCGTGCGCCGATCACGAGCCGGCGATCGCGTACAGCAAGGACGTGGCGGCCCGCAGGAGCGGCCGCATGAGGTCGCCCAGGAAGCCCGTTACCAGCAACATCACGATCACGACGAAACCGAAGGGCTCGAGGCGCGCGAGAACGCTCGCTGCACGCTCGGGCAACAGGCCCACCGCGATCCGTCCGCCATCCAATGGCGGGATGGGAAGCAAATTCAACACCATCAGCACGAGATTGATCGAGATGCCGATGCGAGCCATCAGGAACAATCCGTCACTCGCCCACGCCCCCGTCGGCCTTGCCGCCTCCGCCACCAGCACCCACAGCAACGCCATCGCGAAATTGGCGCCGGGCCCCGCCGCCGCGACCCAGATCATGTCGCGCTTGGGGTGCCGGAGATTGGCGAAGTTCACCGGTACGGGCTTCGCCCATCCGAACAGGAAGGGCACCCCGGTCAGGAGCAAGAGACCCGGTACGACGATCGTGCCGATGAGGTCGATGTGCTTGAACGGGTTCAGCGTCACCCGCCCGAGCTTCCAGGCAGTCTCATCACCGAACACGCGGGCGACGTAGCCGTGCGCCGCTTCGTGGAGAACGATCGCCAGAACCACCGGCACGATCGCGAGCACGGCGGTCGTGAGCGAGGACTCCATCCAGCGAGATTGTACCTCAAGTCGACTCGGCCCACGCAGGGTCGGGCGCGGCCAGTTCGAGTCCGAGCCGTGCCGGATCGCCACCGCCACGACGAACGAGCACCGGCGGCTCGCGGATGAGGTCGATCACCGTCGTCGGCACGTTCGCGCACGGCCCGGCGTCGATGACGAGATCGATGGTGTGCCCGAGGCGCTCGCGGATGACCTGCGGATCGTCGGGCGGCGTGGCATCGCCCGGCAGGATCAGCGTCGACGAAAGGATCGGCTCACCCAATTCAGCGAGCAGGGCGCGCACCACCGCGTGCTCGGGAACGCGGATCCCGAGCGTGCGTCGACGGTCGGTCAGGAGCCGCCGCGGCACCTCGCTAGAAGCGGGGAGCAGGAACGTGAACGGGCCCGGGGCGCCCTGCTTCACGATCCGGAACTGCCAGTTGGCGAGCCGCACGAAACGGGCAGCACTGGCGAGATCGGCGCAGGCGAGGGTCAGGAAATGGCGGTCACCCAGGCCCCGGATCGTCCGGATCCGGGTCGCGGCGGCAAAATCCCCGAGCCGGCAGCCTAGGGCGTAACTCGAATCGGTGGGATACGCGACGACGCCGCCGTCGCGCAGAATGGCGGCCGCCTGATGCACGAGGCGAGGCTGCGGATTGCCGGGATGGACCGTGAAGAACTGCGCCATGCCGAAAATGCTATCTATCCATCAGATATATAATTCTCGCACAAATTCGATTTCAGGTTATAAGCAGTCGTGAACCTCCAGCAATTGCGCTACCTCGACGCCGTGGTCGAACATGGCCTCAACGTCTCGGATGCGGCGGAAGCGCTCTTCACGTCGCAGCCGGGCATCAGCAAGCAGGTACGCCAGCTGGAGGCCGAACTGGGTCTCGCGATCTTCGTGCGCCAGGGCAAGCGGCTCGCCTCGCTCACCCCGGCGGGCGAGGTGGTGGTCGCCACCGCGCGGCGCGCGCTGGGCGAACTGCGCAACCTGAAGCGGGTGGCGGAGGAATTTCGTGCCGAGGACACCGGCACCTTGTCGATCGCCACCACGCACACCCAGGCTCGCTACGTGCTGCCCAAGGTCCTGCGCGCCTTTGCGACGCGCTACCCCAAGGTCCGCGTCGAACTGCACCAGGGCAATCCGCTGCAGGTCGCAGAGCGCACCGCGCGCGGTGACGCCGACCTCGGCATCGCGACCGAGGCGCTCGCCGACTATCCGGAACTCGCGACGCTGCCGTGCTACGAGTGGAACCGGGTGGTGATCGCCCCCAAGCGGCACCCGCTCCACGCGATGCAGCCGCTCACGCTGGAAGCGCTCGCCAAATTCCCGATCGTCACCTACGACTCGAGCTTCACCGGGCGCACCGCGATGAACGCCGCCTTCGCCGCGTGCGGGCTCGAACCCAACGTCGTTCTCACCGCGCTCGATTCCGACGTGATCAAGACCTACGTCGACCTCGGCATGGGGATCGGCATCATCGCCGAGATGGCGTACGACGCGGCGCGTGATGCGCAGTTCGACAAGTTCGCTGCCGGCCACCTCTTCGCACCGTCGACGACGCGCCTCGGCCTGCGCCGCAGCGTGTTCCAGCGCGGCTTCGTGTACGCGTTCATCGCGCTCTTCGCGCCGCGTTACGATCGCGCCGCGGTCGACGCCGCGCTCGCCGAACGCACCCGCCGGTGACCCTCGCCCCTCAGGCGGCGCCGGCCGGCCACCGTCGCTCCTGGACCTTCGCGGCGCTCCTCGGATCGCTCGCGATGCTGGGTCCGTTCGCGGTCGACATGTACCTGCCGGCATTCGCGGCGATCGAGGCCGAATTCGGCGTGCTGCCCATCGCCATGCAGCAAACGCTGTCGACGTACATGATCGCTTTCGCATTCATGATGCTGTGGCACGGCGCCCTCGCCGACGCCCTCGGCCGGCGACCGGTGGTGCTCGGCGGCCTCGTGGTCTTCGCGCTCGGCACGCTCGGCTGCGCGATCGCCGGCAACATCGAATCGCTGTGGCTGTTCCGGGCGCTGCAGGGTGTCTCGGCCGGCGCCGGGGTCGTCGCCGGTCGCGCGATCATCCGCGATCGCTACCACGGCGCGGAAGCGCAACGCATGATGTCGCACGTGACGCTGGTCTTCGGCATCGGCCCTGCGGTAGCGCCGATCCTGGGTGGCATCCTGCTCAATGTCACCGGCTGGCGATCGATCTTCTGGTTCCTGTTCGCGTACACGCTCACTCTGCTGGCCGTGTGCGCCCACCGCCTGCCGGAGACGCTCCCCCGCGCGCAACGCCAGCCGCTGCACCCCGTCGCGCTGTGGCGAAACTATCGCACCGTGCTCGGGCGTCCCGCGTTCTTGCTCCTCGCCCTCGTCACTTCCCTGTCCTTCTGCGGGTGGTTCCTCTACATCGCGTCGGCTCCCTACTTCCTCTCGGGGCTGCTCGGGATCTCCACGCTGGGCTTCGGGTGGCTGTTCATTCCCATGATCACTGGCATCATGAGCGGCGCCTTCGTCTCGGGTCGCCTCGCCGGCCGCCTGTCGCCGCTGCGCACGGTGAGCATCGGCCTCGCGATCATGGCCGTGGGGGCGGTCGCGAACATCCTCACCTGCCACTTGCTGCCGCCCGGCGTGGTGTGGAACGTCGCGCCGATCCTCGTGTGCACCCTGGGCTGGGCACTCGCCATGCCGAGCGTCACGCTCACCATGCTCGACCTCTTCCCCACGCTGCGCGGCATGACGGCTTCGCTGCAAGGCTTCGCGCAGTTCGCGCTCGGCGCCGTCACCGCCGGTTCGATCTCGCCGCTCCTGTCGAACTCGCTGCAAGGGCTCGCCTGGGGCATGCTCGCCTTCATCGCGGCGAGCGGCGCAGCATGGCTCGTCTATCGCCGACACGTTCACACGCGCAAGGAGCTTTCCCGATGAAGATCATCGCCGCCCTCTTGGTCCACACCGCGCTCGTGGCGCTGCCGGCACACGCCGCCGAGTTGCCGAAGCTCACGCTCGCCATCGGCTCGCACAAGATCGTCGCCGAAGTCGCGGCCGCCCCCGACGATCGCGCGCGCGGCCTCATGCAGCGGTTCAGCCTGCAACCCGACCACGGCATGCTCTTCGTCTTCGAGCGAGCGGAGCCGCTCGCCTTCTGGATGAAGAACACCTTCATCCCACTCTCCATCGCCTTCATCGGTGCCGACGGCAAGATCATCAACATCGAGGACATGCAACCGCAGACCGAAGACACGCACTGGTCCAAAGGTCCGGCGCGCTACGCGCTGGAGATGAGGAAAGGGTGGTTCGCCGAGCGGGGGATCGGCCCCGGAGCGACGGTCCAGGGTCTGCCCGCCGGACGCTGACCGCGCCACGCCCTCCGCGCGGCGGCTCCCCCTTGGCGAGGCGCGCGGATCCGGTCTACGATGCCGACGCGCGGTCGGCGGCAATGACCGCACCCGTCGCATCCCGCCCAACGTGCCCAAGGGGAACGGCATGCTCCACCGCGTCGCTCCCGGCCCGCCCAACGTCGGCGAGCACGCCTACGTACCGCCGTTGCTTGCACCGCTGGTCGCCGCCGCCGCCCGCGGCGGGGCTCTCGACGCGCCACTGGCCGCAATCGCCGGCCATTTCGGCTTTGATCACTTCTCGTACGCGGCATCGGCAATGCCCGAGATCGATCACCAGCACGCCGTCTACGTGTGGACGACGTTGCCGCGCGCGTGGGTCGAGCGGTACGACCGCCAGGCGTACGTCGACGTCGACCCCAGGGTCCGGGCGACCTGGCCGAGCGCGGTTCCCCTCGTCTGGGACCAGGCAACGCTGCGCGGGTCAGCCCCCCGTGAGAATGCGTTCCTGGATGACGCCCTCGCGCACGGCATTGGCAGCGGCATCGCCTACATGTTCCACGCAGCGCACGACTGGCACGTCTTCGTGGGACTCGACTCGCGCGTCGGACACAACGATCCGCTGCGGCTCGCGGCGATCGGTCGTAACGTGGCGGACATCGTGGCGTTCAGCCATTATTTCCACGAAATCTTCATGCGCCAGACGCTCGATGGCACGTCCCGCCCGCCACTGCGGGCGTCGCCGCTGTCGCGGCGCGAGACCGAGTGCGTGCGCCTCGCGGCACGCGGCATGACGACCGACGATATTGCGCTCAAGCTCGACATCGGGGCGCGAACCGTGCAATTCCACTTCGACCGCATTCGCAGCAAGCTCGGCGCCGCGAATCGCCAGGAAGTGGTCGCCATCGCCGTTCAGCGGAATTTTTTGTAGTCTACCTGTAGATAGGTACAGGTATCGCACGGCCGGCGATAGGGCGGTTCACCTTGCACCACAG
This sequence comes from Burkholderiales bacterium, assembly GCA_020852555.1. Lineage (GTDB taxonomy): Bacteria > Pseudomonadota > Gammaproteobacteria > Burkholderiales > Casimicrobiaceae > VBCG01. The sequence continues at coordinate 11,665 of JADZAQ010000221.1, read as the reverse complement.
GACGTTATCGACGCGACTTGCAGCGCTTTCTGCGCCGCCAGGCGGCGCGACCCTCGTCGTCTTCCACAGTAGCCAGTCCTCAGGAATCCCCCTAGTGTGCGAGGCGTCGCGCGCCTGATTTCGATGACGCCGCCGCGGGGAGGACAGCAGCGATGGACGAGCAAACGTTGGGTCGCCTGGACGCCGACGACGTGGCGTCGATGGCGGAAGCGCTGCGCGGTGTGCTCACCGCCGACGACGACGGGGACGCCGGCATCGCTGCGGTCGGCATCGCGCGGCGGTGTGGCTTCGATGGACTGTCGTATCTCGTCGTACGCGCGGGAACCGTGGGGCTCGAACTGCTCCGGCACTGGACGACCGCCCGTCCGCAATGGAAAGCCTGGTACCGCGAGCACCTATTCCATCGCGTCGATCCTCGCGTGACGCTGACCCACGACCGCTCGGCGCCGCTCGCCTGGCAGCACGCCGGCGCCGCGGCGGCTGAAGGCCGGGGCAGCTTCGCCGCTGCCGCCACTGCGAGCGGCATCGGCTCGGGCCTCGCGATGTCGCTCCAGCAAATGCACGGCGAGCGGGCGATCATCGCCTGGGATCGCCGGGAGGTGCAGACGGATGCGGCGATCCGCCACGAACTCGCGAACCTCGCCCTGCTCGGCTGTCTGCTCCACGAGCGCGTCGTGGGCGCGCGCTGGCCGGCGAGCGCCGTGCCGCCCGCCACCGCGCTCACCGAGCGCGAGTGCGAATGCCTGACCCGGGCCGCCTGCGGCCTCACCAGCGCGGATATCGGCGTGAAACTCGGCATTGCCGAGCGCACGGTGAACTTCCACATCGGCAATATCGTGCGCAAGCTCGGCGTGCTCAACCGCGCCGAGGCCATCGCCCGCGGCGTCGCCCTCGATCTCGTCCGGCTGCAGCGATAAGGCCACGGCGGGCGAGCACGGTCGCGCCGCGGAACCACCGGGCGGCAACGATACGCGCGGTCGCTACCCCCGCTCGGTGAGCCAGCCGCGAAGCTCGGTGATCGAATCGACGATGGCCAGCGGGGACGCCGTGCGCAGCCGGGTGGCTGTGTGCGCGCCGTAGGCGACCGCGATCGCCTCGACGCCGGCGTTGTGGGCAAGCTCGATATCGTGCGTGGTGTCACCGATCATGAGCGTCTCCTGCGCCGTCACGCCGAGTCGATCCATGAGGTGCAAGAGCATGTCGGGATGCGGCTTCGGAAAGCCCTCGTCACCGCAGCGCGTCGCCTGGAAGCGCGCGCGCAAGCCGCTCGCCTGCAGCGCGCGATCGAGCCCGGCGCGGCTCTTGCCGGTGGCCACGGCGAGCAAATGTCCACCCGTGTCGAGCTCGTTCAGGAGTGCCGTGACCCCGGCGAACAGCGGAATGTCGTGTTCGTGGGCGAGGTAGTGTTCGCGGTAAAGGAGGGAGAACTCGCGGTAGCGCGCCTTCGGCAAGGCGGGCGCGACGCCATGGATGGCGGCGTCGATGCCAAGACCGATCACGAAGCGCGCCGCGTCGTCGCCGGGGACCGGCTCGCCCACGTCGCGCGCGGCATCCTGGAGCGCACGCGCGATGATCGCCGTCGAGTCGACGAGGGTGCCGTCCCAGTCGAAGACCACCAGCGCGTAGCGGTGCGACCCGGTCGTCACGTCGATGGGCCCAGCGCGGTGACGAACCCGGAAAGATCGTCGGGCAGCGGCGCCTCGAAGGCAACATCCGCTCGCGTGGCGGGATGCACGACGGCGAGGCGCCGCGCGTGCAGGAACATTCGCCGCAGCCCCTCGCGGGCCAGCGCCTTGTTCCAGGCGAAGTCGCCGTACTTCGCATCGCCGGCAACGGGATAGCCGACATGCGCGAGGTGCACGCGGATCTGGTGCGTGCGCCCGGTGAGGAGTTCGGCCTCGAGGAGCGCCACCGGGACCTCGCGCTGCGGCCAGCCGGCGACGCGGCGAAGGATGGTCATCGCCGCCTGGCCCTGTCCCGGATCGACGCGCACCCGCCGCTCGCCCTCCCGGGTGGTGAAACGGTGCAAGGCGAGCTGCACGCGACGCATCTCGTCGCGCCATTTGCCGCGGACCAGCACGAGATAGCGCTTGTCGACGGTGCCCTCGCGGAGCTGCGCGTGCAGGTCGACGAGCGCCGCGCGCTTCTTGGCGAGCAGGAGGACTCCCGAGGTGTCACGGTCCAGGCGATGCACGAGTTCGAGGAACCGCGCCTGCGGCCGGGCCGCCCGCAAGCTCTCGATGACGCCCTGCGCGATGCCACTGCCGCCGTGGACCGCGACGCCCGCCGGCTTGTTCACCACCAGGAGGTGGTCGTCCTCGAAAAGGATGGGCAGGCCTAGCGCCACCCGGGGCGACGCGCTCGCCCGCGGCGGTGCGGATTCCGCGATGCGCAGCGGCGGCACCCGAACGACGTCGCCGGCGGCAAGCCGCGCCTCGGGCGCCGCCCGCGCGCTGTTGAGGCGCACCTCGCCGCTACGCAGGATACGGTAGACGTGGCTCTTCGGTACGCCCTTCAGCAAGCGCAGCAGGAAGTTGTCGATGCGCTGCCCGGAGGCCTCCTCGTCGATCGTGAGCCGGCGGACAGCGCCCTTGCTTAACTCGTTCATTACTTTATTTTTCAAGCAAATATCGCGCATCTCGCTGATTCTTGACGACTAATTGCGCGGTTGGTTCTACATCGATTCGTGCCAACGCGGCCCATGTTAGTGCATGTTGGCGAATGCGCCTTCCGACCGTAGATGGTCACGCGACTTCGACAGCCACACCCCGTCCCGCATCTCCCGCTCTCGCTTCGCCCGCATGAAAATGCTGGCTCGCATCGCCTGGGCAGTAATCGCGACTTGGGGATGCTGCTGGTTGAAGGTGAAGATTTCCCGTCTCATGTCGGCCAGTCCACGCTCGTTGTGCTCCTTGAGCGCCCGCGCGTAGCTGTCGAGTATTCCCTGCCGGCGCTGGTTGAGCCGCGCCTTCGCGTTCTTGATCGCGGTCACGGACTCGTACATTTCCGCGCTGCGGGACGGGCCGAAGCCGAACAACTGCCCGAACTTCTCCGGCGCCGTCAATTCAAGCTGCTTGGTTTGGTCGCGGGTGAGTACCCCGCCCTCAATCTGGAACCGCATTGCTTTGATCGCGTTCCGGGCGAATGCCGGGGTCAATTCCTCGGCGCCACGCAGAAGATGCCCGCCGCTGCCCTGGTGGACGCCGGTCATGATGTCGCCAAGACCAAGGTAGGCGTTCTGCGCGTAGCCAGCCACCGGCCCGCCGATCGCCGTCAGCCAATCAAGGAACGCCGCTCGGCCTTCGCGCTCCCTGGACGGCGTGCGGATGAATAGGTCGTTCTGCCCCAGGCGGCCTGACATGTCCCACGGGGTCAGGCGCGAGAGTCCGTGTGACGCGACCTCGGCGGCATCCTTGCCGATCGCCTCGGCAAGCCACTTGCGGAATTCGACCTCCCACTCCCAGTCGTCATCATCCCCACCGAGCCCCTTGAGGGCCGCGGCAAAGATGGTGGCGACCGATCCGAGAATCGGCATGCCCAGGGCGCCGGCTGCGGCAAACTGGAAGCCAAGCAGGCCAAGGAACTGCCGGCGAGCGATGGCCCGCTCTTCCTGGGTCGCGTTGTTCCGGTCCAGCCACACCTTGAGCGACCGGCCATACAGATAGAGCACGTTCTGACCGTACTGCTTGAACATGGTCAGCACCCGCATGACGTTGCCGGTCATGTAGCGGGCGCGGTTGCTGGATGAATAGTCGAAATGCGTGCCCCAGACCGCTTCTTTGGCGAACTCGCGGGCCTCCGCATCGGTTTTGCGGGCGTCGATCGCCAGTCGATAGGCAGCCAGCGCCGTGACTTGCCGGTTCGCGACCTCGGGAACGTGGAAGGTAAAGGCCAAAGCCCGCATGACGCGATCCTTGACGCCGCCGTATTCCTTCGCAAAGCGGCTCGTCGCATCCGTCGATGACAGTTGGGCCAGGTCGAGCGCTTGGGTAACGTCGATCACGCCATCGTCGATGAGCGATTGCATCATGGCCCGCTCGGCCTCGGTCAGGCGCTTGCTATTCACCGCGTTGAACACGGTTTCCGCGTTCAGGGTCGCCGGGTCCGCAAAGTCCTTATACGCGCGGGTCAGCGCCGCCGCCGACTTGCCAAGACCATGCCGAGCCCTAAGCCAAGGCAGAGTGATAAGCGGCACCTGCGTCATGTTCGTCACGCCAGTTGCCACCGAACCGCCAAGGCTCATGACAAATCCCAATTGCCCAAGCCATGCGGCGACCGGGCTTGTGTTTGGGTTCATGTAGATGGCGTGGCGCTTCACCATTTCGTTGTAGGCGTCGCCGAGCACTGTGGTATCCACGCCCTCTGCTTGGCGGATCCGCTTGTCGAGCCCCATCAGGGCGAAGGAAAGCGTATCGCCGTGCCGCAGGCGGGAAATGTTGTGCGCCGCGTGGAACGCGGAGTCAGCGAACGCCCGCATAGCGTCGCGCGAGAACCCGGCGACCCCCTGCCGGTGCGCGAAGTGCTTGCGGTAGGACAGGTCCGGCAGGCTGCCGATGAACGATTGATTCAGCGCGTCCAACAATTGATCCTTGGCGCTACCAACCCCCTCGCCGAGCGAGTTTTCCCCCTCGCCGAAGTTCAGACCATCAATCGCGGCCATCATGTCGCCAACGATCTTGGATGCCGCCCCCTGCTGGTCGCGGCTGTACTCCTTCGCGCGCATCTGTTTGACCGTCCACCCATCCGCGCGCAGTTGCCGGGCCGCCGTGTCCGCTTTGAAGGCCGACTCGAAGGCGCTCATCTGGCGGCCGACCTCCTTGCCGTCGGTATCCTTCTTGGTGGCAAGCACCAGATGATCGCCAAAGCGAGCCAGCGGGAAGTACACGCCTTGCTTCGCCTGGTCGTACATGGCCGCAAGGCGATCTATCGCGCTCGCCTTGGCTTGCGGGCCCGCCTCGGAGCGCATGATCCGTTGGCGCAGCGCGTCGAACCGATCGTCAAGCATCGTCTGATAGTGGTCGCGGGCCGCCGCGTAGACCGCTTTCGCGTCCGCAGGCATGGAATCGTACTGCGCTTGCAGTGCGCGTAGCGGCCCGGCCGGCACTTGCTTCCCGACCATCTGCGCCGGATCGTAGTCCGCCAGGGTCGCCGCGTGCATGACCTCGGCCATCCGATCGGCGATCGCCGGCTTGAGCTTGGTCCACTGGCGCAGAACTACGTCCGAAGCGCGGGCCGACCTCTGGTATTCCGCCTCCATGTTCTGCATTGCTTGGTCGTACTCGCGCAACTCGGGGGCCTGCTGCCCGTAGACCTCGGCCATTTGCCGGCGAGTCAGGGCACCAAGCATCGCCGGGCGGTTAGCCTTCGTGGCCGACGCGATCGCATTCCGAGCCTCTTCCGGCCTGGGCAAATGGATGTTGTTCAGTGCCCGGCCCATGGGGCGATCAATCGCATCGAATTCGATCTTCGGAAAGACCCGATCTCGCGTTGCCCGCATCCCGGTCGCGTTGTCGTCCTCAAGGAGCATGGCCGATGACAGCGCATCGCCATTGCCGTTGATGACCTCACGCAGCGCCCGGAGTACGACGGCATCGGATTGCAGCCCAAGAATGTCCTTGATCTTCTCGACCAGCTCCCGCAACCACTGGCGGGCCTCGGCGACCCACCCATGTTGCTCGGCGTAGGCGCGGTCGGCAAGAACGCGCGCGGCGTTCTCGGCCCAAAACTCGGACGGGTTCGCCATCTGATAGGCGCTCCACGGTAAGGCGCCGTCGCGAATCATGCTATTGAACGCCTGCTGCGCCTCGCGGTCGCCGGCATTCATGCGCAGGATGTGACCTACCGCGCGACGGGCGGCGGCAGAGTCAACAGACTGTCCCCACGATTGCAGGTCCGACAGACGACGCGCCCATTCCTCGCGGATGCCCTTCTGCGCCGATTCCGACATCAGTCGCTCCGCGTGGTGCATGAACTCGTGGACGCCGGTCGTCTCGTCGCCACGATTGGCAACGAGCGTAATCAGGCGCTCGACCGGGTTGTAGTTGCCGGCGGTTCCCTCGCGGCCTCCCTGCGGAACAACGATAGCCGCATCGTTGGCAAGGTGCGGCGCCTTCGAGAGAAGCCACAGCGTCAGGTCGGCCGTTGCCTTGTCCATCGCCCCGGAACGACGCGCATCGAGGATCGCCTTGCGGGCAGAAATGACCCCGCGATTCGGCCCGGCCACCTCCCGTTTCGCGGCCATCGACCGCACAATCTCCGCGCGCACCACCGCGGCATCGCCGGCATCAAGGGCGCGCTCGATGCGGTTCATGGAACCACGATCGAGCGCGGCAATGGTGCTCTGGTTGGTAGGATCAAAGGCGCCGCTGTTGCCGATGGCAGATTTGATCTGCGTGGGACGAAAAGCGACCCATGCGTCGGCACCATACTCTTCGCCACCAATGGCCTCGGAAAGATTAGCGTCTCCGCGCACTACCGCGCCATCAAAACCGTCGGCTTCCGCCCGCCCTCGAAATGCCTGGGCCGATTCATTGCCGCGCACAAAGCGCGCCACGAACTCTGCGGCACTCAACTCAATGGGGTTGCGGATGTTGATGAGCGCCGACATTGTGTTGGCTCCGGACGCAAGCACTCTCTTGAGCGGCCATCCCTCCCATCGCTCGCCAGCAAACGCCTCGGCAACACGCGGGCTCGCAGAGAAGAACGATCCGAGCTTGGCGCTTTTGTGCGCAGAGCTTTCCCCGAGGCGGTTGTTGTCGAATGCGACGAAGTCAGCATTCGTCCCGTGATACACCACCAGCGGCTCGCCGGTCTTGGCGTCGACGACCTTGGACACGGCATCGGGGTTGACTGATAGCGTGTCATGTAGTAGCCTCGCAATGGCCCCGGTATTGACGGCGCGCGGCTCTGCCCCTTCTTGGGACGCGGCGGCGACTTGAACGTTTACCGGGGCTTTTTGCGTCCGCAACACGGCCTCATGCACATACATGCGCTGCATGTTCGCGTCCCGGCGCACCTCCACAAGCCCGTAGTAGTCTTGATCGCCGATGCGCACAGGAGCCGCGATCAAGAACGCATCCGGCTTGGTCGGATCGGACTTCTCAAGCTGTCCGATCACGCGGCCCTTTTCAACGATGTCCGGGGCCAGATAAAACGCCTGCTGCTTCATCGCGCTCATGCCATGCCCGGCCGAGCTAGACGCCGCTCGCTTGTCCAAGGCAACTACCCCCAACTGCGGATTGATTGCCTTTCCGCCAAAGCGATCCTGCCAATCTCGGGAAACCCATTCAGCCAACTCGCGCATCTTGCCCAGATTGGCGGGAACCTCATCGCCCCGCATGCGCGCCACTGGCTCACCATTCAAGAAATGCTGGTGCGATTCCGCCTCCCAATACCCGAACCACCGCTTGAACGCTGCGGTCCTGACCTGCACCCACTGACGATAATTCAACTTCGTGCGGCCGGCGGCCTTCGCCTTGTCGTAGGCTTCGCGCCCACCGTAGGCGCGCTCGGTGCGCGCAAACTCGGCGTCGCGGCGGTCTAGACTGTAGAACTCCACCCCACGGTCGGTATCGCGCGTCTGGATGACGCGAAAGAGGTTGTCGAACGCATCATTGATCGCCGTCCGCTCCGCGCCTTCCGGATACGGCTTCATCTGAAGTAGAGCGTAGTACCGATTCTCGACCCCGTGCACGAGGTAGTCGCTGCGATTCTCGTTGGCAGCAAGCTTGTCGAAGATGTAGCTCTCGAATGCGCGAGCCCCCATTTCGTGAGGAGTTGCCCAATAATCCGAAGCGCGGTAGCCGTCTATCTTCTTCGCCTCGTTGAAAAACTCGGTTCCGGTGCGCCGCTCCTCGATCGCTCCTTCCTGCGCCTTGGCGACGCGCTCGTTCATGTCGGCCACACTGTTGATGGCCCAATACAACTGCCGACCCATTGACGCAGAATCGGCAGTATCGAAACTGCGGCCAGTGACAGCCTTGTAGATCGCGTTCAGGCCGCGCACGACCTCTGACGATTGGTACCCGATAGCGAGACGGGCCACCTTTGGCGGCGACACATGAACCTTGGCTCCATTGTCACCCGCGACCGCTCGCGCGGCGAGCGCGTCCCATTCGGCAAGTTGCGCCGTCGTAGCGGAGCCCTTCTTGGCGCCCCATTGACGCGCCGTCGCGATGGTGCGCCGCTCGTTGTCCAGCCTCGACTGCACCGCTTCTTGCGCGCGCGTGAGGCCGCGTTTCGCGCCCTCTTCCTCAATGGCAACGCCGCCCTTCTTGGTCGTCATCGCAGACACGACCGCATCGAACGTGGCTTTCAGCTCCGGACGGACATTGCCGGTAAGGCGATGCGTCGCCATGCGCTGATCGCCAAACATCTTCCTCGATCGGGCCGTTGCTTCCGTATCAGAGCTGCGAGCGATGTAGTCATCGAGCGCATGAAACCACTCGTGGGCAAGCGATCCGGCGCCCCTGATCTTGGTCAGATTGATGACCACCGCATCGGGTTCGTAGTGGGCGCGCGCCGACCCTTCGCCGCCAGTGCCGCGAGCGCCGAATGCGATCGCCAATTCACCATTGAGGGACAGCGCCTTGGGCGGGACGCCGATGGTGTCGGCAAGGTCAAGCAAGGCGTCATAGGCATGGTTGAGGGCCGCCTGCCCGTCGCTGCCCATGTTCCAATTTCCGAACTCGCCACCACGGAACCCAAAGGTGTCCTGGAACATCTTCGTGGTCACGTCGCCCTTGCGCCTATCCTGACCGGCGCGATCAATATGATCGAGCCACGGCTTCTCTGGAAACTGAAACTTGTGCTCGATGATCGGCGCCGGATTGGTCGCCATTTCCAGCTTGGCCGCGTCGAGCGTGGCGAACCCGCCCTTCACCAGTGCCCTCTTTCGATCGGTAATCTGCCGGAAGATGCCGTATACCTCGGCGCCGCCCTCTCCCTTGTAGGCGTAGGCGCGGTGATTCCGGGAGACCTCGGCGAGAGGAATGGCGGCGAGGGCGTCCGCTTCGGTGTCGAACGTCTGCCGCGATACTCTGGTCATGGCGCCCGACCCGCCGGAATGGAGCTTCATCAACTCCCACTTGCCGGTAGGCTTGAGTTCTCGATCGCTCACCCGGATCAGTTTCTCCGTCGCGACGTACTTTCGAACCCACGCCGGACGATCATCCAACGCCTTCTCGATACGGGTCCGGCGCCCAAGAGGCTTCGCCGTGTCCTTGCGCGCTCCCCCGATCTTCTCGCCGAAGTCTGCGATGGACTCGCCGCCGCCGACAGTCTCGATCTTCGTATCCACCGGCGCAGGCGCCTGTGTGAGAGATGCAGCTTGCTCGACGACGCCGGGACTCGCGGTATCAATTGCGTTCTCGTCGATCGTCTGCCGCCCCAACGGAAACGCGACGACGAAGCGACGAAAGATGCCGTCGTCCGAAGGGCCGACCAATTCCTCGACGGCGCCCTCGATTCCAGCCTCACGAAGCCGGACGCGCTCACCAACCTCAAATCGCGCGTAGGGTTGCACGAGGTTCTGGTTTTTGTCGTGGTATGGCTCTCCGGCCGGCTTGTAGCCTTCCGGGATCACTATCGGTCGATTCTCCTCGGCCGACTTGCTCGCCTCTGTTTGGCGCACAACGTCGGCGAACGTTTCAGCCTTCTCCTCGGCACGGCGATCGGGCGCCGCCACCGTTTCCCCCGCCGGCAACTCGGCCGGCGCAGCATCCATAGACTCACTCTCCGGCCGGTCGTGCTCGACTGCGTTGGTCTTTGCCCACTCAACGAACCGCGCCCGCAGGGCGTCTTGAGATACCTTCTCAACCTTGTTGGCAGCTTCGGTGAGTGCGCCCTTCCCAAGCTTCGCAACCCGGTCATTTGCTACGCGCAGCGCTTCGCTTTCGGTCTTGGCGTCCCCAATCGACAGGCCGGTTTCCATGTCGATCACGTACCAGGACGTAGCCTTGTTGCTTAACAGTTTCCCGACGAACGCATCCCTTCCGCCAACCTTCGTCAGCGTCGAAGGAAAGTAGACGGCCGGCGTGTCCTTCGCGTTATTCCCAAATCGCAATGCCTCTCCGCTGTTCTCGATCAACGAAAGCAGGGTGTTGTATTCCTTGTCAGCCCACAACTCCTTGACGAGATCAACGGACGGCGCCGCCTGCTTCGGGCGCTTTTCGAGGACACTCGTATGTCGTCCGGCCTTCGGTTCCGGCTTCCACCCAGCCATCGACTGCTGCAACTTGTCGCGGAATGCGGTCAGGTTCTCCTTGGTGCTGCGGACCTTAAACGCCCCATCGCCCTCGACGTTGAATCGGACGTACTCCGCGGGCGCGCTCGTGCCGACGACATCTTCGTGCTTCGGCGCGCTGGCGATGACATCGTTCACCTTCGCGATGAGCGCCGCCTTGGCTTCGCGAAGATCCATCGGTGTGTTGCGCGCGCTTTCGATGATCGACTCGCGGATTATCTCGGGCGATGCCTCCTCGATCTTCCCGTCGTCAACGTGTTGCGGCGACTCTGCGGCCGGCTCCTGACCTGGCTTCGAGCTCACCCGTCCGACCACTGCTGGCGCGGTCTTCTCGGGTGCTGCTTCAGTTTGCGCCGGCGCTGAACCATTGGCCGCAGGCTTCTCCGCGGCTGGCTTTGGTACGGCCTTGGTCTTGACGGCGATAGTCGGCGCCCCTAGATCGGTGCCGGCAGCAGCGCGCGCCTCCGCCGCATCGCTGTACGGCTTGCTGGTCAGGTGCGTATCACGCGCCCAAGAATCGAAGTCGGCCATCACGGTCTGCGTTACCTTGCCGACCTTGTGATCCTTCGGATAGTTGGCCCTGTACGCCCCGACCGCCTCCACTTGGCTCGCGTAGCCAAGCATGACCTTGTGCTCGTCGAACTTGCCGTCCTTGCCGATCTGGTCGATCACGAACACGGGGCCGTCGTGCTGCTCGCTTGTGCCCGGCTTCACGAAGGCGTCGATGTGGTCCTTGTCGCGACCGAGCGTACCCCTGATGTAACCGTAGTGGGCGCGCTCGATCGTGCGGCTCCACTTGGGCGTGGTGTTTTCCTTGTCGCTGCGCGTCGATCCTTCCGGGTTCTCGATAGATATCCGCAGCGGACCGATGGCGAGATGCCCCTTCTTGTAGTTGCCGGCAATCGCCTGTGGGCCGGTCGGTTCCTGGCGATCGTTGGTTGGGCTGGTCGCTGCCTCATGCGCAGCCGCATCGGTCAGGCTCGCGGCAAGCGCCTGCGCCTTTTCTGTTTTGGCTGGCGCGGCAACTTCTGTGGTAGTCGCGTCGGCCTGGGGCGGCATCTCCGCTAGCTGCGGCCCGCCCTTTGCGTCGCGCGCCGCCTTCTCCTTGGCCGCTGCTCGCTTGTTTTCTGCGACAAATGCCGCATCAAACACCTCCTGCGCTGCGTCATTCTTGCGCCGCGCGGCGATAAACTCCTGATCACTGATTCTGCGTGCCCGGTAGTCGTCCTGCGCCTTGGTGAACTCTCTGACGGCTGCGTTGGACGACTCAAGGGCGCGGCCGTATTCCTCGGAGTAGCGGCCCTGCGTCGTTTCCGGCGAGTCTTCCGTGGCCTGCCGGTTTACAGACTGGTTGACAGATTCATCTTTCTGCAATGAAGTCTGGTTGACGGGTTCCGGAATTTGCAGGGTCGCGGACCCTAG
>JADZAQ010000220.1 GCA_020852555.1 Burkholderiales bacterium | reverse complement strand
GTGAATGCATCGCTCGACCTCCGAAGCCCTTTCACAAAGAGACACCGAGACGCCGGGAAGGGCTTTCTCGGTGCCTCTGCGTCTCATCGTGAACGCGGTGAATCCGCTTCGCGCAGCAGCGCGTGGATGCGCTCGAGCCGGCCGCCGATGCGCGGTGCGAGTGCGGCCGGCGAGAGTTCCTGTGCGACGATGCGCAGCCCGCGCTCGGCAAGCCGCGCGCGCAATGCCGGTGAGGCTGCCACCTCGCGCAAGGCGCGCGCCGCGGAGTCGAGATCGGGCTCGGCCCACAGCTCACCTTCGCGGTAGGGACCCAGGTCGCGGGCGAGCGGGACGAGCGTGTAGTCGACGAGAAGCGCGTTGTCGGCACGCGTGAAGTCGGCATTGCCCGACCAGGGCGTGGCGACGACCGCCTTGCCGCAGGCCATCGCCTCGGCCATGCCGAGGCCGAAGCCTTCCGCGCGGTGCAGCGAGACGTAGCAGTCGACGCTCGCCAGCAGCGTCCACAGCTCGGCGCGCGCGAGATAGCCGCGGACCAGCACGATGCGCGGATCGTCCCGGGCGAGATCGGCGAGGCGCGCGGCGAGATCGGGCTGGAATTCGAGGTTGCCGATCTTCAAGACGAGGCGCACGCGCTCGTCGCTCCGAAAGGCGGCGCGGAAGGCATCGACGGCACCGAGCGGGTTCTTGCGTTCGGGCACCGAGAGCACGTCGCACATCGCGAGGAAGGCGATCTCGCCGTCGGCGATCCCGAAGCGGGCGCGATCACCGACGAGTCCCGCCGGCGCTTCGACCGAGTGCGGCATGCACAGCACCGGCACCGGCGCCTTCTGGCCCACCGCCTGCTGGCAGAAGGTCGACGGCACCCAGACCTCGTCGACCAGGTCGAACGCGGGCACCCAGGCGTCGGGGAATTGGGCGAGCTCCCACGCCCAGAAGCCGATGTTGTAGCGCCCGGCGAAGAGCGACGCGCCGAGGCTCGCCCGGGCGATCGCCATCTGGTCGGCGTTGACGTGGAAGAGGTTGATCGCGTGCAGTTCCTCGGTCGCGGCGACGCCGGGAATGCTCTCGTGCATGCGTGAGAGGTTGCCGGTGCGGAAGTTGATCGGCGCCACCGGCACTTCGCCCGCTTTCAGGATGCGCAGCATCGCGCGCGCCGATTCGCCGATGCCGCTCTCGGCGCCGAGGTAGCCCACCACGTTGACGCCCGTATCCGCGGTGTCAGCCGCGCCGCGCACGTGCGCGGGGTAGCGAATCGAAGGCTCGGGCGCCGCACCGGGCGCGGGTGCCACGAGCGGCGGTGTCGCATAGTCGTCGTCGAAGTACGCCTTGCGCAACAGCGCGTGCCGCACGCGATGGCGAAACGACTGCGTGGTGAGCGGCTTCACCGCGCGGCGCAGGCCCCAGGCGACGCGATACGCGAAGCGGTACGCACCGCGCGCACCGCCGTCGACGTCGACCGCGACCTCGCCGGTCAGCGCCATCGGCACGCCCGCGTCGGTATCGAGGACGAGCCCGGAGGTCGCCGACGCCGCGCTCGTGGCGCTGCCGCTCGTTGACGGCAGATCATCGCAAGGCGGCGCGGTGCCGGCGCCCGCCCGCCCCGCCGCAGCCGCGCTTGCGCGCGCCGCGCCGCGCGGGCGACCGGCCAGCGCATCGCGCACCGGATCGACGAAGGCCGGCGGCAACTTCTCCTGTGTGGGCGCCTCCTCGACGAACCAGTGCGCGAAGGCCTTGCCGTGCTTGTGGCCGACGTCGGGAAACGCGGCCTGCAGATCGGGGCGCTGCCGGTACAGCGCCGCCGCGAGCCGGCTCACCCACGGCTGGCGCCCGTACTCGGGTGCGGGGCGGGCAAGCCAATCGAGGAGGAACGCTTCGCCCTCGCGGGTCCACAGGTCGGGGTGCGGATCGTCCCAGGGAAATTGCTCGCGATAGGCGCGGCGCACGAGATCGGGGATCGGTGTTCCCGACGGCAGCCGCCCGAACGCGTACGGCAAGCCGCGGCAATCGTCGACGCCGTTATCGGCGAGCGCCGCCGCGTAGCCGTCGGTGAGCGCGCGCACCGCGGACGGGAGCGCCTCGATGGTGAAGCGGTCCTGGTGCTTGGAGAGGAGCTTCGCACCGGGTGCAAAGCCGGAGAAATGGAAGAAAAGCAGCGGCGCGCCGTCGACGGTCGTCACGCCATCGACGGTACGCTCCGCGCGCCGATGGTTGAGGTTCCAGTACGCGACGTTCCACGTCGGCTCGCGCACGATCGTCACCCCGGGATACATCCCCGGTACGAGGTCGATCCACTTCTGGTCGGTGAAGAGCCCGCGCGGAATGTCCACCACGCAGTCGCGGGTGAGCTTGCCCTGCCACCACTGCACGAAGCGCTGCGTCGACGGCGTGCGGGACAGCGCGATGAAGCCCAGGTTGTACGACCCGCTCTGCAGGATCGAAAGCTCGCTCGGATGATGGCCGTCGTCGAGCCAGTCGGTGAGGTGCGGCGTCAGCACGATCTCGGCGGCGTCGAGACGCGCGAGGATCGGCGCCACGCTGCCGTAGAGCCGGATGTCGGGATCGAAGTAGATGACCCGCTCGTAACCTCGCGCGAAGAGCGCTGCGATCGCCCACGGCTTGATCGCGGTATTGAGCTCGAGGATCGTGTACTGGAAGGTGAAGCGATCGAAGCGCGGCAGTCCCAGCTCGCGGATGCCGATCTCGGTGTACGCATCGCGCGCATCGCGCGGGCCAGGCAACGGGTCGTCGCACAGCGCGAGGAAGACGTCGAGCGCAGGATCGTGCGCGTGCACGCTCGCCGCCAGCGTGCGCGCGAAGTGGCGATAGTTGTTGCTGACGATGGTGACGATCGCGGTCCTGCTCACGTCGCTGGCACGCTGCATCAATCGTGAAACCGTGATTCTAACCGGCGTCGGATGCCGTTCCGGGGGCTCCGCGCCGCGCGGTGAGGCGGCGCGCGAGCCGCTGCGCCGGCAGCTCGACGAAACGATACGAGAGCGCGCTCACCGCGGTGACGAGGACCAGCGTGATGGCGACCGCGAGCGGGTATCCGAACGACGGCACGAGCAGCGCCAGCGCGACGAAGCCCAGGCCACCGTGGTTCAGGTAGAACGAGTAGCTGATCCGCGAATAGAAGCCCAGCACGGGACCGACGCGCAGGTGCCGATCGACGAGGAGGAGCGCCACGAAGACGAGCCAGGCGAGCGCGTACGAGACGCCGTAGTCGGTCACCGTCCACGGCGGCTGCGCGACGTGGCGCTCGACACCGAGGATGAAGAGCCCCCAGAAGAGCGCGGTCATGGTGGCGAAGAATGCGTTGCCGATCCGTTGCGCATGGCGCAGGTAGACGAGCGTGCCGAGAAACAGGAAGGTGACGTACGTCCCGTTGACCGCGAGCAGGAAGACCACCCAATGGCTCTTGGCGACCATGTGCAACACGCCGAGGGCGCCGAAGGCGACGCCGATCGCGACCCGCGGCCGCGCGCGCAGGAGCGGCAACAGCGCGAGCACGCAGACGTAGAAGAGCACCTCGATGACGAGCGTCCAGGCGACGCCGTTGACCGCCGGCGTGCCGACGAGATAGTTGGCGAGCGACAGTGCGAGCGCGATCGACGGCCAGGGATCGTCCTTGGCGATGACCTTGGCGATCTCGTAGTTCAGGAGGTCGGCCGAACCGGTCGCCGCGATCGCCAGCGGAAAGGCGACGAGCAGCAGGATGCACGACACCCACAGCGGCGGATAGATGCGCAGCGCGCGGCGGATCGCGAAGGTACGGCCCGACTCGCGTACGCCGACCGCGACGATGATGAAGCCGCTCACCATGAAGAAGAGCGCGACCGCGAAGGCGCCGCCGTGCTGCATCAGCGCGAGCGGCGCCAGGACCCAGCGCTCGACGAAGCCGACGGCGTGCAGTTCGATGCCGTTGCGCTGCGGCCAGACGTTGAAGAGGTGATCCCAGGCGACGAGCAGCGCGGCAATCGCGCGAATGAGCGCGATGCTCGGAAAGAAGCCGGCGGGTGCCGCGGCCGGAGCGCCGGTGCCCGCCATCGTCAGCGGCGCCGGGCCGCCCCAAGCCGCTGACTGCACCCCCGCGGGGGGCAGCGAGCGAAGCGAGCGTGGGGGCGGTTCATCAGTCCGCGGCGACCGCGAACGCGACCGGCGGCTCGCCGCGCAGGTGTCGCTCCCACATCGTTGCGTACGCCGCCTCCAGGTGCCGGCAACTGCGCGCGGTGTCGAAGAGCGCGCAGGTCGCGCGCCCGGCCGCCAGCCGCTCGCGGACCGCGGCGAGGCGCGCCGGATCGCGGGCGAGATCGAGCGCCATCGCCTCGTAGGCGGCGAGCGAGTCGGTGACGAGGTCGGGCAGCCCCGCCGCACGCAACAGGCTCGCCGCCACCCGCCCGGCGAAGGCCTCGCCCGTGCAGGTGGCGACGGGCACCCCGGCCCACAGCGCATCGCTCGCCGTGGTGTGCGCATTGACCGGCAGCGTGTCGAGGAAGAGGTCGGCCAGGCGATGCCGGGCGAGGTGCTCGGCAGCAGGAAGCCGTGGTGCGAAGACGAGTCGCGCCGGATCGACGCCGCGGGCCGCGGCCTCGCGGCGCAGGTTCGCACACGCGAGCGCACTGCCTTCGAGGAGCCACAGCACGCTGTCCGGCACCGCGGTGAGGAGGCGCATCCACACGGCAAAGACCGGCGGGGTGATCTTGTAGCTGCTGTTGAACGAGCAGAACACGAACCCCGTCGCCGGCAGGCCGGCCGCGGCGCGGGTGGGCACCGCCGCGGCAATCTCGCGGCGGTCGTCGTTGGGCTGGTAGCTGCCGGGCAGGTCCACCACGCACTCGCTGTACCACGCGTGCGCGGCGGGCGGGATCACCGTCGCGTCGGCGACGAGGTAGTCGAAGCAGGCGGCGCCCATCGTCCCCGGATAGCCGAGGTAATTGACCTGGATCGGCGCCGCGCGGTACGCGAAGATCGCCGGACGGGCGTCGAACGTGTAACCCTTGAGATCGACCGCGATGTCGATGCCGAGATCGCGCAGGCGCCGCGCGATCTTGGCGTCGCTCTCCGCGCGCACGTCGATGAAGTGCTCGAACGCTTCCCGCAAGCGGCATTGCACGGGATCGTCGGTGCGCGGACCGAACGACAACGCATAGGTCTCGAAGCGCGTCCGGTCGTGCTGCTCGAACACGCCGCTCATGAGATGCGCGGTCGCGTGATCGTGGAAATCCGCGGAGAGGTACGCCACGCGGATGCGTGCGGGCGCGGAACGATCCACCGGCGGCAACGGGCCAATGGCGGCGAAGCGCTCCTGCGCGTAGGTGCGCGCCGCCGCCCGTTGCGCCGCCGGTGAGGGCGTCGTCATCACCATGGGGAGCGGATCGGAGACCCGCCGGCCGGCGAGTGCCGCCGCCTCGAGCGCCGCGACCGCCGTCTCGTAACCGCGCCAGTCGCAACAATGGAGCTGCGAGGCGAGGAGCGCCCCCTGGATCCAGGGAAACTCGGGATCGAGGGTGAGCACCTGAGTGAAATCGCGCACCGCCTCGTCGTGCCGTCCGAGGTAGGCGAGCACCGAGGCGCGATTTTGCAGCGAGCTCACGAAGTCGGGCTTGCGCGCGAGCGCCGCATCGTAGGCCGCGACGGCTTCGCTGAAGCGGTGCAGCGACGAGAGCACCGAACCGCGGTTGTGGTGCGCCTCGGCGTACTCGGGATCGAGCGCCAGGAGCCGGTCGCAGGTGGCGAGCGCCTCGTCGAAACGCGCGAGCCGCGACAGCGCGGCGACCCGGTTGTGCAGCGCCTGGCGATGCTCCGGCACGAGCGCCAGCACGCGATCATAGGCGGCGACGGCGTCGGCGTGGCGGTCGAGCGTGAAGTACGTCGAGCCGATGTTGTGGTGCACCTGGGGCAGGCCGGGTGCCGCCTGGGCCAGCGCTTCCCACGCGGCGAGCGCCTCGTCGAGGCGGCCCAGCAGGCGCAGCACGCCAGCGCGTCCATTGCGCGCGGGGACGTGCGACGGGGCGCGGGCGAGCACCGCGTCGTAGGCCGCCAACGCCTCGTCGAGGCGTCCCAATTGCTGCAGCGCGAGCGCACGCCCCTGCCAGGCCTCGGTGCGCTCACCGTCGCGGGCGAGGAAGGCGTCGAAGATGGCGAGTGCCTCGTCGTGGCGGTCGAGTGCGGCGAGCGTGAAGCCGCGCTCGAGCGTCGCCTCCGGCTGTCCGGGGGCGAGCGCGAGCGCGCGGTCGAGCGTGGCGAGCGCATCGCGGAAGCGGCCCAGGTTCTTCAGGGCGACGCCGCGCGCGCACAGCGCCTCGACGAAATCGTGCTGGAGCGCCAGGGCACGGTCGGCGCTCGCCAGCGCGTCGGCCGGGCGCCCGGCCAGGAGCTCGATCCCCGCCCGGGTATGCCACGCCAGCGCGTATTGCGGCGCGGCGTCGGTGGCCTCGATCGCGCTCGTCCGTGCGGCATCGAGGTGACCCGCAAGGCGCAAGAGGTTGGCGCGGTTGTTGTGCGCCGGCGCGAGCGTGGGTGCCAGGCGAATCGCCTGATCGTAGCTCGCGAGCGCCGCGGCGGCATGACCCAGCGCCTGCAAGGCGACCGCCCGGTGGTAATGGGCTTCGGCGAGCCTGGGGTCGGCGGCGAGCACCGAATCGGCGGCGGCGAGCGCCTCGCCGTGCCTGCCGAGGTCGAGCAGGATGCCGGTGCGGATGTGCGCGATCCCGGCGTGACCGGGCTTGTGCGCGAGCGCGATGTCGCAGTGCGACAGCGCGTCGTCGAGGCGCCCGAGCGACTTCAACACGTTGGCGTAGTTGGCGTGCGCATCGGCGGCAGCCGGCTGCACCGCCACCGCGCGACCGAGGAGCTGCGCGCCCTCTCCAGGATGGCCGGCCTGCGCGCGCAACACGCCGAGGAGGTGCAGCGCGTCGAACTGGTCGGGCACCACCTCGAGCACCGCGCGATAGATGTGCTCGGCCTCGGCGAGCCGCCCCGCGTGGTGGGCGGCTATGGCCTGGCGGATCGCGGCCGAGACCGGCATCGACTCCGCTGCGGGTGCGGCGGTAGCGCTCATGCCCGGAAGAATGCCGCCATGCGCTGCCCGCGCGGATGCTGCCAGTCGCCGATGCGCTCCACGGCAAGGCCGGCCAACCCGCCCAGCAGGCGCAGTTCCGCGAAGGCATAGTGATACGGATCGCGGTCGTAGTGCGTGACGATGTCGCCCGGCGCGTGCGGCAACGGGTCGAGCCACACCGCGGCGGGTGCTTCGAAGTAGCTCGCGTGGAAGCGCGCGCCGGGTGCGAGCGTCGGGCCGACCGCGGCGAGGCAACGCACGATCGAATTCATCGGCAGGTGCGTGAAGAGCGATACGGCGATCGCGAGATCGAAGCGGACGCCGAAGCGGTCCGCGCGGAAACCGTCGTCGGCGACGAGGTGGACCTCGAGGCCGCCCAGCCCCGCTGCCGCCAATTCGCGGCGCCCCGCCGCGAGGAGCGAAGCATTGACGTCGAGCCCGTGGTAGTGGCCAGGGGCGAGGTAGCGGACGAAGTGGATGCCGCCGCGCAGCGCGCCGCAGCCCACGTCGAGGAGGCGATGCTGCGGCAGGAGGCCGTGCGCGCGCAGGTAGTCGAACTGCAAACGGCCGACCTCGTCCCACAGGCCGCCGACGAAATCGCGGTGGATGCCAGCGGCGATCTCCGCGTCGGTCAGCGCGCGGCCGTAGACGTTGTCCGCCATCGACGACGATCCCGTCGCGCGTCAGTGCCGCGGGAAGAGCCCTGCCCGGGCGAGGCCGACCAGCGCCTGGTCGACCGAGGTCGCCATCACTCGGCGCACGCTGGCGGGATCGCGGATCTCCACGCCGTCTTGCTGGATGGCGAGCGCATTGCTGGCGACGATCTGGGTCAATTCGTCGACGAGCGAGGCGCGATCGCGCGTGCCGTCGAGGAGGAGCAGGAACTGGCGATGGAATTCGTCGAGCACGGCGGTCTCGTGGCGCAGGTTCGACACCTGCAGTCCCGTCTTCGCCTCCTGCCGGGCCACCGCGTAGGCGGCGGGGCGCGTGCCGGGATCGAGTGCGATGGGCAGTGGTCGCGGCCGCAACTCGACGATGTTGGCGGCGGCGCACTGCAGGAACTCGGCGGCGAGCACGCTTGCATCCTGCGCCGTCTGTGCGGCATCGGGTAACACGGTGGGCAGCGTGCCCAGGCGGCCGCGGGCGGCGCTGCACAGCTCGGCGAAGGGCACGCCCAACGGCCAGCACTCGGCGAGGATCTGGAACGCCGCCTTGGTGATCGGCGACACGGTCGCCACGCCCGGTCCGTTGGGAAGCTCGTAGCGGATCTTTTCGGTGGAGCGCAGGTCGACGGAGGGCGTCGTGGGTCGCGCCATCGAGGCGATCTCGAATCCGCGCACGATACCCGCGTCGACCGCGCGCGTGAGCGGCACGTCGGCGTGGACGAGGAGCGTCTGCCGGAACTGTCGATTGCGCAGGAAATCCATGAGCTGCTCGCTGCGCACGAGGTCCGGTGCGATCTTGTGCAGCGTCTGCGCCACCGTCGCGGAGAAATTCGAGGCGAGCATCGTGGCGAACTCGGATTCGGCCAGGTACTGCAAGCGATGCGTCGCCGCACGCTCGACGAACTCGTGGAAATAGACGGGCTCGTTGTTCGGTTCGAGAAAGTCGTGGAAGAGATAGGCGTCGGCGGCCTGCCGCATGGACTCCAGCTCGCGCTTGAGCAGGATGGCGAAGGGCCCCGTGTCGTCCGGGGTGTTCTGCGCCATGAAATCGAGCATCGCCCGCGCCTGCGCGATGCGCGTTGCCGGATCGGTGAACTGCCGTACGTGATACAGCATGAAATCGCGGATGGTGCCGCGCATGCGCCACCCCGGATTCGTGTTGTAGCTCACGAACGCCACGCCGTTGCGGGCGAGCTTGGTGGCGACGAGGTGCAGCAGCGCATCCTGCACCGCCGGCGGCACCCACGAGTAGACGCCGTGCGCGATGATGTAGTCGGCCTCGCCGAGCGAATCGGCGACGTCGAGGAGGTCGGCGGCGCGCAGTTCGATGTTGGCGAGCCCCAACTCGGCAACGCGGGCCCGGGCGATCTCGATGTGGCGTGGTGCGAGGTCGATGCCGACGAACGTGGCCTCGGGCATCGCGGCGGCCATCGGAATGAGGTTGCCGCCCGAGCCGCAGCCCAATTCGAGCACGCGCGCGCCGGCCAGGGCCGCGGGCTGCATGCCGAAGAGCCGCGCCATCACGTGCAGCCGGTCGGGATGCGTCTGGGGAAAGGCGTGCGATTCGTAAGGAATCGCGTTGTAGCTGTCGCGGATCGATTCGTTCATCGGTGATAGGCGGCGTTAACGGAACTTGATGGCGATGCCCTTGAAGGCCGGGACCGTTTGTCCACCGACGGTTTCGTAGAAGCCGGTGGTGGGGTTGAGCCGCTGCGTGACCGGCGCACGGTAGCTCACGTCGTGGACGATCACGGCGTCGGCACCGAGCGCGCGTGCCTTCTCACGAAGCTGCGCCAGTACTTGTGCGCGCAGCATGCCGGGCTCGCCCGGGGCGTCGAGAGGGCCGATCTCGACGTAGGGACGCGGCGGCGCCGCGTCGAGGAACTCGACGTTGGCAGTGGGCGGATACGGACTGGTGATCGGCGCCTGCGCCGGCGCGACCGGTGGCGTGGCGCAGGCGGCGAGCACGAGGAGTGCGACCACGAGAGCGGCGCTTCGTAACGACGGGTAACCAATGATGGGCATGGCGAGCGAGGAGATCCGGGATTGGCGCGAGGTCCGCGCGCTGCATTGCAACCGGGCGGCGAGCGCGCGGTCGGCGACGGGTCGCCATTGTAGCGTGCCCGGCGCGGGAGATTCGAGCAGTCGTGTCCCGTGCGCTTGCGGAAGCGACAGGGCAGGGTCATCGCAACGGTCGCACCCGCAAAAAAGGGCGCCCGGAGGCGCCCTTGAAGGTGAGTCATGGGAGAAACGATTACGGGCAGGCCGTCCAGGTCGTCGAGCCGGTCACCGTGCACACCGAACCACCGATCACCGTGCTCATGTAGTCGTTCTTGACGAACTCACTGGTCGGATCGAAACCGAACGCGCTGGCGCCGCGGGTGCGGATCTGGTACACGGTCGGGTCGCCCGTCAGCGGTTGCGAGCTGAAGTTCGCCCAGGCCGTGCCGCTGGTCGCGATGTAGCTGTTCATCGAGATCGCCGGCGCCGAGAAGAAGACCCCACCGAACGGCGGCGAGTCGATCGACCAGGCGTTGTAGAACGGCGTCAGGAGTTGCAGCGTGGTGCCGGCGATGAACGAGGCGCCGCCCGGCCACTGCGCGGCAAATGCCGGCCCGGTCAGCGACAGCGTCGGCGCACCCATGATCGTCAGCGATCCCGCCGCCTGCACGATGAGCTGGCTGCCCAGGTTGCCTTGCAGCCCACCCGACGGGAATCCGCCGGTGGTCAGCGGCACCCCGATGAACGGCGTCTGCGTTCCGCCGGTGTTGAACACCGCGTTGCCCAGGACGTTGAGGTTCACCGCCTGGAAGCCGCCACCGTTGGCCGTCACGCTCACCAGCACCGGCAGCAGCGTCACCAGCGGCGCGATGTCCATCGAGTTGAGCGGCCAGTTGGTGTTACCCGCGATCGGCGCGTTGATCGAACCCGAGAGGATCGTGGTGAACGCCTGCGCCACGAACTGATTCGCCGGCTTGTCGGCGAGCGACGCGTACGCATTGCCCGCGTCGTCGACACCCCGGAAGTTGAGACCCGTGAGCGTGACCGCCGGCGCCTGCACCACTGCTGCCGGCAGGAACTTGGTGGTGGCCAGCGGCGAGACGATCGACGCCGACGTGCCGCCGATCCACGGCGCGTTCACCTCGGCATTGAGTCCGCCGACGGTGAGCAGGATGTTGTCGGCGGTGACCTCGCCGATCTTGGCGTCGCCGTCGCTGGTGAGGAGCGCCGCGTTGTTCGCGTAGATCGACCCGCCGGTGGTATCGAGCATGCCGGCGAGCAGGCCCAGGTTGGTGATCACCGTGTTGCCGTTGTAGGCGGCCACGTCACCGGTGATCGTCGTGCTGTTGCCGAGCGAGGCACCCAGATTGGAGATGACGACATCGCTGCCGTAAGCGTGCACCTGACCGGAAATGACGATCGGCGAATTGTTGTTGGGCGACAGGTACTGCGTGATGTACACCCCGCCACCCGCGTCGACGTGACCGCTGATCGTCGTGCTGTTGCCAGCACCCGTCCCGCTGTTGTGGACGATGAAGTCACCGCCCCACGTCGTCACCTCACCCGAGAACGTCGTCGTGTTGATGACGTCGAAATGGATGTCGTCGTAGCTGCTGGCGAGCACGGTGAGGTTGCCGCTCACGTTGGTGACGCCGGTGCCGCCCTGGCCGTAGATGCCGCCGACACCGCCGTTGTCGGCATTGGCGAGGACGTTGCCCGAGATCGTCATGTCGGTGCCGGCGCGCAGGTACACGTGGTCACCGGCGCCGATGTCGGCCGACACGGTCAGCGCCTTGCTGGCATCGAGGGTGAGGTTGTCGCCGTTCGGGCCGGTCGGCGCTGCCACGTGATTGATCGTGCTGGCGATCGTCACGTTACCGCCGTAGATATGGACCGGGCCCGTCGTGGTGATGCTCGACGGCTGGTACCCCGGGGTGATCGCATTGACCAGCACATCCGGCCGGAACGCCGTCACGTCGAGGAAGCCCGCCTGGTTGGTCGCCTGCGTATTGACGTCGAGGTACGGCAGCGTCTTGTTGGTCGTGTAGCCGGCGATGACGTTGTAGAGCTCGACCGTGCTGGTGTTCGAGAACGAATCGATCCAGATGCCCTGATCGGAGAAGAGGCCCACGAGCGTATCGCTGTCGCCGCTGATGCCCGAGCGGATGTTGCCGGCGGCCTGCAGCGCGATGGTGTCGAGGGGGCCGATGCCGCGCGCCGAGATCGAACCTTCGTTGATGATGTTGCCCGAGCCGGCCGGACCGGACTTCGTGAGGTGGTTCGCGGCGGTGCCGACGAAGCCCAAGGCGACTTCCGTCGAGGTATCGACGTTGAAGAGGCGATTCACCGTGACGTTGGTGACGCCGTTCACCGTCGCCTTCGATGCCGAGGCGATGACACCCGCGTTGATCGTGACCTGCTCGCCGAAGATGTTGCCGGTATTGAGCACGTTGACGTTGTTGCCGGCGATGAGCACGTACTGCGCCGGGTCGTTCGTGACCAGGTCGCCGTTGATGGCGCCGCCGATTTCGACGTATCCCGGCTTGACCCCGGTCGTCGGCAGCGCGCCGAAGCTGATGTACGACGTGCCGAGCGACGGCCCGGGCGGATTCACCCAGCCGTTGTTGCCGACGAAGTCGTTGCGCGACGTCGCGTTGTCCATGTTGGCGCCGAACAGGCCGACACCCACCGGCGCGACGATGCGCGCACCGGCGGCGACCACGATGCCGTTGGCATTGGCGAGGAAGAGCTGCGGCGTTTGACCACCCGAGGCGTCGGCGACGAGCGTGCCGTAGATCTGCGAGGGATTGCCGCTCGCATCGATGTTGAGCACCGCCGGCGAGCCGCCCGGTCCGGCGACCAGGCCGGTGAAGCGGAGCTTCGCGTTCTGCCCGAGGTTGAAGCCGTACGGGTTGGTGACTTCACCGATGGGCGCGCCGAGGTCGCCCCAGCGGATCACCACCTTGCCATCGACGGTGATCGTCGTCGGGCCGGCGAGGTTGATGTACTTGGTGCCGACTACCGTCGTCGAGCCCATGCTCACGTCGCTGACGATCCCGCTGCCCGGCAGCTGGTTCGGCGTGGGCGCCGCCAGCGCCACTCCCGCCGCTGTCGACAACCCCAGCGCGAGCGCCGCCGCCACCGGCTTCACCGCAAATTTGGTATTTACCACGGAAGTCATGATGGTGTTTCTCCCATTCCTTGTTGATGAAACCTACG
>JADZAQ010000219.1 GCA_020852555.1 Burkholderiales bacterium | reverse complement strand
GCGGCGATCGCCGGGATCGCTACCGGCCGGCCGCAGCCTCGTCAGCGCCGCGTTCCGCGCCGCGACCGGTACGCGGCGCCGATCGCCTCGCCGCGGCGGATCCCCCATCCAATCGGTGGGATGCGATTGCCGGGGTGCTCGGGGGATGGCCCCCAGATCGCCTGGTAGGTGTCGGCGCACCAGCCACGCCGCTGCAGCACGAAGGCGACTGCGCCGAGCCCTGCCCACCACAGGAGCAGTATCGCCGCCATCCAGCGCGGCGCATCGGCGAGGTGCAGGCCGAGGACGATCGTCGCGGCGGCGAGGAGGACGGCGCCCCAGCCCAGGGACTTGTGGATCCGCTCGAACCGCACGCGGCGGCGGGTCATCGCGTAGTGATCGCCCGCAGGCTCGGCCGTGCTCCCCTTCGAGCCGCGCAGCAAGCCGCCGGCAACCTGCGCGATGCCGGCCAGCGCGACCCCCCAGCCCAGTACCGCGTGGAGGCTGCGCGTGGAATCAGCGCCGGCGGTCCAGGCGAGATAGAGCCCGACGAAGGTCAGCGCTACGGCCGCATACTGGCAGCCGCGGTGCGCGTGCCACCACAGCGGATTGTCGAGCCGCCGCGGCCAGCCCTGCCCCGGCAGGATCTTGCCGTAGCGCGCGGCCAGTGCGCCGACCGGCGCGAGGATCCCCCACGCGAGGACCATGACCCGCGCATGCCACGCGATACGCCAATCGAGCGCGTGTTCCGCCACGCCGCTCCACGGCAGCGCGAGCCAGGCGGCGGCATCGAACCACACGGGCATCGGTCGGTGTCGCGGACGCTCGCCCGGCGCCGTCAGCACCCGCGCGTCGCGAGGTCGATCGCGTACAGCGAGGTCGACGCGGCGATGAAGAGCGTGTCGCGGCCGGCACCGCCGAAGCAGACGTTGCCGACCTTCTCCGGCACCGGGATGCGGGCGAGGGGAGCGCCGTCGGCTGCGAGCACGTGCACGCCATCGGCGGCGCTCGTGTAGAGGCGCCCGTCCACGTCCACCCGAAAGCCGTCGGGCACGCCGGGGGCGATCTCGGCGAAGACGCGACCGTTCGCGAGCCGCGTCCCGCCGACCACGTCGAAGGCATAGATGCAGTGCTGCGTGCCGTGGCCCGGGAGGGCGCCCGCCGTGTCGGAGACGTAGAGGAGCGATTCGTCCGGCGCGAACGCGAGGCCGTTGGGGTGGTGCGGCAGGCTCGTCACCGCGGTGACCTCGCCGGTGGCGGGGTCGAAGCGAAAGACATGACAGTCGTCGAGTTCGGGATCGCCGCCATGCCCTTCCTCGGGAACGATCAGCCCGTACGGCGGGTCGGTGAACCAGATCGTCCCGTCGGACTTCACCACGATGTCGTTCGGCGAGTTGAACCGCTTGCCTTGATAGCGATCGACGACGATCTCGCGCGGACCGGGTTCGATCCCGGTCCGGTACACCGCGCGCAGGCCGTGCGAGCAGTGCAGGATGCGGCCGGCCGCGTCGCGTGTATGGCCATTGGTGAACTCCACGCCCTGCTGCCAGACGTCGAGCCCACGCGCTGGCGACCAGCGCAGGATGCGATCGTTGGGGATGTCGCTCCACAGCAGGCAACGCGTCTCCTCGATCCATACCGGGCCCTCGCTCCAGCGGGCGCCGGTGGCGAGGCGACGCAGCGGCGCG
The DNA here is from genome assembly GCA_020852555.1 of Burkholderiales bacterium. GTDB lineage: Bacteria > Pseudomonadota > Gammaproteobacteria > Burkholderiales > Casimicrobiaceae > VBCG01. Next base: position 1,524 of record JADZAQ010000219.1, on the reverse strand, counting down.
TCGGGAAGAACGAGCGCGTGCGCCCGGTCATCGAGGATGACGATCGGGCTCGATGGCGCGGCAGACGAGGTGGGCGAGGTCATGGTGACGAGGTCAGCGAGGGGTGGAGGAGCGCGGGCGCCTACGCCATCCGGGTGGGACGCGGACAATCGTCGGCGAGGCGTGTCATGAGATCGGCGAGGAGCCAGGCGAGTTCGCCGCGCTCGCTCGCCAGCGCCGGATCGGCGAAGCGGTTGGCGAGTTCGTCGGGATCGTCGCGCACATCGTAGAGTTCGCCCCACGGCTGCCCGGCGTACAGCGACATCCGCCACCGCTGCGTGACCAGCGTGCGCACCCGCGGCACGCCGGCGAGCCCCGGCAGCGAGCGATGCCCCTCCTCCTCGACCAGCAGCGCCTCGTGCGGATGAGCGTCGGCCGAGAGCATCGCCGCCGCGAGGTCGCGTCCCTGCGTGCCGTGATAGGGCGCAATCCCGGCACGCGCAAGCACGGTCGGCGCGAAGTCGATCGCACTGGCGAGTTGCGCACGACGGGCCGCGGGCAGCAACGGGTCGCGCCAGATGAACGGCGTGCGGATGAGGCTCTGGTAGTGCAGCGGCCCCTTGAAGAGGAGCCCGTGGTCGCCCATGAAGTCGCCGTGATCGCTCAGGAAGACGACCACCGTATCGCGGGCGAGGTCGAGACGGTCGAGCGCGCGCAGCACGTCGCCGACCATCGCGTCGATGCACGCGATGCTGCCGTAGTTGAGCGCGATCGCCTGGCGCGCCTCGGCTGCGGTGACGGCGATCGCCCGGCTCGACCGCGCGGCATCGCGGCGTCCGGCGGCGAGTTCCGCGTGCAGCGCGGTCTTGATCGGATTGTCGTGCGGGCTCGCCGCGGTAAAGGACGCCGGCAGCGTCACGTCGTCTGGGCGATACGCGTCGAACCAGCGTCCAGGGGGTGTGAACGGGTGATGCGGGTCGGGAAACGAGCACTGGAGATAGAACGGCGCACCGGCGCCGTCGGTGGCGTGCCGGGCGAGCCAGGCGATCGTGCGATCGCGCACGAAGGCGCTGGGATAGTCTTCCTCGCCCAGGCCGGTGCGCCATGCCTGCGGCGCGGCGATGCCGTCGGTCGCGCCGGGCCGGTCCGGGCCGGTCAGCGCGGCCTGGTCGACGCCGCGCGCCGCGAGCCAGCGGGCGTAGCTGCCCCCCACCTCGTCACCGTGCTCGAGGCACAACTCGACATGATCGAACCCGTAGTACGGCAGCGTCACCTGGTGCGCCGGATCGCGCCAGCGGGTACCACTCTCCTGCTCGTACTCGGGTCCCGTGCGAAGCTCCCGCACGGCCTCGGGCGCCACCATCCCGGCGGCCGCCTGCCAGGCCGGCGCGTTCTCGGTCATGTTCTGCAGGTGACATTTGCCGACGAGCGCGGTGCGCCAGCCGGCGTCGCGCAGGGCATCGACATGCGTGCGCGCCGTCAGCGGCAGCGGGATGCCGTTCATGCGCACCCCCGCCACCGACGGCATGCGGCCGGTCGCAAGCG
>JADZAQ010000218.1 GCA_020852555.1 Burkholderiales bacterium | reverse complement strand
TTTGCCTTCAGCTTCCTCCAGATTCGCAGTCACCCGCGACACCCTTGCCGTTCGGCTACCACTTCCCCTTGCCGGGTGTGGAGAGGACTTTCACCTCCAAGTACGTGCGCCCTGCCGGGCGCACCAATAATACGGGCCGCCGTAGCGACGGCCGTCGAATTGGCGCTGGCGCCGCTCGAGATCGGCGAGGTCCGTCGCTCCGGCGAGGAACGCCTCGAGATCCTTCTGGTGCTGACGGCTGAACCAGTCGTCGACAGCCGCCAGCGAGCGCTCGACCCAGCCGACGCGCTTGGCAGGCTCGAGGTCGGCGGGCGCGATCGGCGGCCGGCGCTCGGCATTCGCAGGCAGCGCATCGAAGAAGGTCGCCTGGACGAGCGAGAGCATCGTGCTCATCAGGCTGTTGTCGGGAAAGGTTCGATCGAGCTTCATGGCATTCTCCAAAGGACGGACCCGATCTCCGGGCCCGGCGATGCGCCTGGATGGTGCGGCGCACAACGCAACGATGGGACCGACCCGTGCCGCGTGCAAATCGTCTCTTTGGATCAAGGTCATTTGGCGTACGGATACTCTTGCAAGTCTTTGATGCGCCGCAACATTGGCGTATAATGACGCGTTGAACGAGGGGCCCCGCGATGGGTCCGAAAAGCAATGGAGCTCTACCAACTGCGCAGCTTTGCGGCGATCGCCGAATTGGGGCATCTCACCCGGGCGGCCGAACGTCTCCACCTCAGCCAGCCGGCGGTCAGCGCCCAGATCAAGGCGCTCGAGGACGAGTTGGGCGTCACGCTCTTCGAGCGCGTGTCGAGCGGCATGGTGCTCACTGCCGCCGGTCGCCGTTTGCTGCCGGTGGCGGAAAAAGTCCTTGACGCCGCGCAGGCGCTGCGCAGCGGCGCCCGCGCATTACAGGGCGACGTCGCCGGTCGCGTGCGCCTGGGCACCGTCTCCGACCCGGAATTCACCCGTGTCGGCGCCTTCCTCGCCCACGCGCTCGAGGCGTATCCCCTGCTCGAGATCGAGATCCACCACGAGGTTTCGGGAGAGGCGTTCGACAAAGTACGCGACGGCGAGCTCGACGCCTCGTTCTACTACGGCAATCGCGAGCATCCAGACGTCGTCGCAGTGCCGATCGTGAATTTCGCCTATCGCATCGTCGCCCCGGCGGCGTGGGGTGACCGGATCCGGCATGCGTCGTGGGATGAGATCGTGCAGATGCCGTGGATCGTGTCGCCCCCGATCAGCACGCTGCGCATCCTGCTCGACGAATTCTTCGCCGCGCACGGCAGCGCCCCGGCCAGCCGCATCGAAGCCGACAATGAAGCCGTGATGCGCTCGCTCGCCATCGCCGGCGCCGGGATCACCGTCATGCGCGAGGACATCGCGCTCGCCGCTGCGGTGGCGGGAGAAGTCGCGCTGTGGACCAGGACGCGGCTCCCCACGACGCTCAAGTTCCTGCATCTTGGCAAGCGCGAGTCCGACCCCGAGATCCAGGCGCTGCTGGCCGTGCTGCGGCGCACGTGGGTGTCGGCCAAGCCGGGCAGAGACGTCGATGCGGCATCACGTCCGCGGGCGCCCGCCGAGCATCCGCGCGTCACCGCGGCCGGCTGACGCCACCCGCCGAGCGCGGCGTGCTACCGCCGCGCCGCGCTCAACACGCCTTTCACGCTGCGCACGTCGAGCAGCGCCCGCTTCACGGCGTCGACGCTGCGCACCTCGATCGTGAACGCCAGCCGCGACTGCAGGTTCCGGGTCAGCGTATTGGCGGCGGTCACGTTGATCTTCTCGCGCGAGAACACCTCGGAGATGTCGCGCAGGAGGCCCTGACGATCCATCGCCTCGATCACCACATCGACCGGAAAGACCTCGTCGCGCGCCTCACCCCAATCGGCGTCGATGAGGCGCTCGGGTTGCGCGACGCGCATGCGTGCGACGTTCCCGCAGGATGCGCGATGGATCGTGACTCCCTTGCCGCGCGTCACGAAGCCCACGATGGGATCGGGTGGCGCCGGCTTGCAGCAACGCGCGAGTCCGGTGAGGAGACGATCCACACCGACGACGAGAATCCCCTTGCCCGATCCGGCCGCGCGGCTCTGCCGCATCGGAACCTCGGCGACCGGCGCCGCCGAAGCCGACGGCTGCGGATGGGCGAGCGCCTGGATCGCGTTTTGCACCTGGCGGCTGTTGATGTCCTCGCGCGCGAAGGCGGCGAAGAAGTCGTCGAGCTTCGCGTATCCCGCCTTGGCCGCGACCGCATCGAGCTTGAGCAGGCTCTGGCCGACGCGCGCCAGTTCGCGCTCGACGAGCGCGCGGCCCTGCGCGATGGTCTCGACGAGTTGCTGCGCCTTGAACCACTGCCGCACCTTGGCGCGAGCGCGACTGCTGTGCACGTAGCCCAACTCGGGATTGAGCCAGTCGCGCGAAGGCCCGCCTTCGCGCACCGCGACGATCTCGACGCGCTGCCCGTTGGCGAGGCGGTGGTTGAGCGGCACCATCTGTCCGTCGACCTTGGCGCCGCGACAGCGGTGACCGAGCCCGGTGTGGACCGCGTAGGCGAAGTCGACCGGTGTCGCGCCCGCCGGCAGGTCGATCACCTTGCCTTGTGGTGTCATCACGTAGATGGCATCGGTGAAGACCGACTCGCGGAACGCCGCGAGCCATTCCCCCGCGCCGGCCACACTGTCCTTCCAGTCGAGGACCTGGCGCAGCCACGCGATCTTCTCGTCGAAGCCGGGATCGTGACGCGAGGCCGCGCCGCCACCCTCCTTGTAGCGCCAGTGCGCGGCGACGCCGTACTCGGAGTGCTGATGCATCTCGCGGGTGCGGATCTGCACCTCCAGCGGCTTGCCCTCGGGCCCGATCACCGCGGTGTGCAGCGAGCGGTAATCGTTGGCCTTGGGCTTTGCGATGTAATCGTCGAATTCGCGGGGAAGCGGTGTCCAGCGGTGGTGCACGAGACCGAGCGCGGCGTAGCAGTCGCGCACGGTATCGACGAGGATGCGCACCGCACGAATGTCGTACAGCGATTCGATACCCGCCTGCTTGCGCTGCATCTTCTTCCAGATGCTGTAGATGTGCTTGGGGCGCCCGCTCACGTCGCCGGCGATCCCGGCGTCGGCGAGCTCGTCGCGGAGCGTGGCGACGACCTCGTCGATGTAGCGTTCGCGATCGACCCGGCGCTCGTCGAGGAGCTTCGCGATCGACCGATACGCCTCGGGCTCCAGCGCACGCAGCGACAGATCCTCCAGCTCCCACTTCAATTGCCAGACGCCGAGCCGATTGGCGAGCGGCGCGAAGAGGTCGATCGCCTCGCGGGCGATGCGCGTGCGCCAGTCGGCGTCCCCGCCCATCAACCGGCGCAGCGCCTGCGTGCGTTCGGCGAGCTTGATGACGACGACGCGGATGTCCTCGACCATCGCGAGCAGCATCTTGCGCAGGTTCTCGGCCTGCGCCGCGCGCTCTTCCTTGGTCGCCGTCGCGGTGGACGCCCGGATGTCGCCCATGCGCGCCACGCCGGCGACGAGCGTGGCGACATCGGCGCCGAACCTCGCGGCGATCGCGTCGTGGTCGAAGCGCCCCGCCGCCGGCACGCCGAGCAGCAGTGCCGCCGTGATCGAGTCGGGATCGAGCTTCAGCGCGGCAAGAATCGAGGCGGTGCCGAGCGCGCGATCGAGCGCCGGCTCGCCTTCCACCATCGTCGCGCCGCCCGTGCGCTCGCGCGCGTAGTCGACCGCGACCGCGAACGTCTCGCGCTCCGCCGTCGAGTAATCACTCGTGAGGGAATCGAGCCATGCCGCGACCGCCGGCATCGCCGCCGTCCGCGGCGCGGCGTGCAGCACCGCAACCATGCGTCGATTATACGGCGCGCGCCGCGCACGATCGGGCGCGCCGACACCCCGCTGCGCCCCCGTGTCGTCGCTCGCCTACGGCGCCGATCCTGCAACCCCGGCAATGACCTCGGCGAGCTTGCGCGCATGCAGGTCGGCGGCCATCCCGTCGCGCGCCTCGACCATCACCCGCAATACCGGCTCGGTGCCCGACGGGCGCACCAGCACGCGCCCGCTGCCGGCGAGCGCGCGCACCGTGTCCCGTTCGGCCGCAACGACCGCTTCGCTCGCCTTCCAGTCGAAACCGCGCTGGATCGGCACGTTGATGAGCCGCTGCGTGAACATCGCGATCCCGGACGTCGCCTCGGCGAGCGTCTTCTTCTGCTCGATGAGCGCGCGCAGCACCGCGAGTGCGGCGACGATCCCGTCGCCGGTCGTGTGCTTGTCGAGACAGATGATGTGGCCCGAGTTCTCGCCGCCCAGCAGCCAGCGCCGCGCGTGCATCTCCTCGAGAATGTAGCGATCGCCCACCTTGGTGCGGGCGAGCGCGATGCCGGCACGCGCGAATCCCTGCTCGATGCCGAGGTTGGTCATTTGCGTGCCGACGATCCCCCCGTGCGCGATGCCCCGACGACAGTAGTCCGCCGCGATCACATAGAGGAGCTCGTCGCCGTCGTAGATCCGTCCGTCGCGATCGCACATGATGAGCCGATCGCCGTCGCCGTCGAGCGCGATGCCGATGTCGGCACCGTGCTCGCGCACCTTGCTCGCCAGGAACTGCGGGTGCGTCGCACCGCAACCGGCGTTGATGTTGAGCCCATCGGGCTCGCTGCCCACCGCGATCACCTCGGCGCCGAGCTCGTGGAAGACCGGTGGCGCCACGTGATACGCGGCGCCGTGCGCGCAATCGACGACGATCCGCCAGCCGATGAGGTCGAGCTCGTTGGGAAACGTGCTCTTGCAGAACTCGACGTAGCGACCCGCCGCATCGTCGACCCGATACGCCTTGCCGAGCGCGGCCGACGCGACACACGACAGCGGTTCGCCCAGCGCCCGCTCGACCTTCGCCTCGATCTCGTCGGGGAGCTTGGTGCCGGTTGCCGAGAAGAACTTCATCCCGTTGTCCTCGAACGGGTTGTGCGACGCGCTGATCACGATCCCGAGCGACAGCCGCAGCGCCCGCGTGAGATACGCGATGCCCGGGGTGGGCAGCGGTCCGCACAGGTAGACGTCGACGCCTGCCGCCGACAGGCCGGCCTCCAGCGCCGCTTCCAGGAGATAGCCGGAGATCCGCGTGTCCTTGCCGATCAGCACGCCGGGACGATCACCGCGACGCGCGACGCCGTTGGCGGCCAGTGCGCGGCCCGCGGCCCAGCCGAGCTTCATCACGAAATCCGGCGTGATCGGAAGCTCGCCGACGCGACCACGGACACCGTCGGTTCCAAAATAAGTGCGCTGCATTCTGCTGGTGCCTTTCTCGATCCATGGACAACGCGTACGCCGGTCATCGACCGTGCGCGCGTACCTCACGCATCGGACTCCTCGATCGCGAGCCAAACCCGCAGCGCATCGACCGTGGCGCGCACGTCGTGCGCCCGCACGATGCGGGCACCGCGCGCGACTGCCGCCAGCGCCGCCGCGACGCTTCCGGCGAGACGATCCGGTGCCGCCTGCCCGGTGAGCGCGCCGATCGTCGATTTGCGCGAGACGCCGACCAGCACAGGATATCCCGTTGCCGCGAGGTCTCCGAGTTGGCGCAGCAGCGCCAGATTGTGCGCCACGGTCTTGCCGAAGCCGATGCCAGGATCGATGGCGATTCGCTCGCGGGCGATCCCCGCCGCGACGCAGGCAGTGGCGCGCTCGACGAGAAACTCGCGCACCTCGCGCACCACGTCGCCGTAGACGGGATCCGCCTGCATCGTGCGCGGCTCGCCCTGCATGTGCATGAGGCACACCCCGGCACCGGTCGCGGCGACGGCGGCGAGCGCGCGGGACTCGCGCAGCGCGCGCACGTCGTTGACGATGGCCGCACCGGCAGCGACCGCCTCGCGCATGACCTCGGGCTTCATCGTGTCGACGCTGACCAGCACCCCCTCGCTTGCCAGCGCGTCGACGAGCGGCAGGATCCGGGCGAGCTCTTCGGCGGTCGACACGGGATGCGCCCCCGGCCGGGTCGATTCGCCGCCGATGTCGATGACGTCGGCCCCGTCGGCGCGCAGCGCACGGGCATGGTCGAGCGCGCGGCCGCGGTCGAAGAACCGCCCGCCGTCGAAGAACGAATCGGGGGTGACGTTGACCACGCCCATCACGCGCGGCACGGCGAGATCGAGCGTCGTCCCGCCGCACGCCCAGCGCGCTGCCGGCCGCCCGGCCGCAACGGTCACCGCCGGCGCTCCATAACGGAAGCGGGGCGCCGCAGCGCCCCGCTCGATTCCGCTGTCACGCATCGCGCTCTGGGCGGGAGGCTTACGCCGGGTTGGCGGACGGTGCGGTGTCCTGGCTCGCGGGTCCGCCTGGCGACGACGAGCCGGACGACGATGGCGGCGCCTGCCGCGGGGGACGGATCGGGCGCCCGGCGATGATGTCGTCGATCTGCTCGGCGTCGATCGTCTCCATTTCGAGGAGCGCCTTGGCCATCACCTCGACCTTGTCGCGGTTGTCCTCGAGGAGCTTGCGCGCCACCGCGTACTGCGCGTCGATGATCTTGCGAATCTCCTCGTCGACCTTCTGCATCGTCGATTCGGAGACGTTCTTCTGCGTGGTCACCGAGCGGCCGAGGAAGACTTCCCCCTCGTTCTCCCCGTATACCATCGGTCCCAGCTCGTCGGACATCCCGTAGCGCGTGACCATGTTGCGCGCGATCTCGGTCGCCCGCTCGAAGTCGTTCGAGGCGCCGGTCGTCATCTGGTTCATGAAGATCTCCTCGGCGATGCGGCCACCGAAGAGCACCGCGATCGAGTTCAGCATGTAGTTGCGATCCATGCTGTAGCGATCGGTCTCCGGAAGCTGCATCGTCACGCCGAGCGCGCGCCCGCGCGGAATGATCGTCACCTTGTGGACCGGGTCGGTCTTCGGCAGGAGCTTCGCCACGATCGCGTGCCCCGACTCGTGGTACGCGGTGTTGCGCCGCTCCTCTTCCGGCATCACGATCGAGCGGCGCTCCGCACCCATCAGGATCTTGTCCTTGGCGCGCTCGAAGTCGTACATGTCGACGAGGCGCTTGTTGGAGCGCGCCGCGAAGAGCGCCGCCTCGTTGACGAGGTTGGCGAGGTCGGCGCCCGACATGCCCGGCGTGCCGCGCGCGATGATGTCGGCCTTGACGTCGGGCGACATCGGTACCTTGCGCATATGCACGAGCAGGATCTGCTCGCGCCCCCGGATGTCGGGCAGCGGGACCACGACCTGGCGGTCGAAGCGGCCGGGACGCATGAGCGCGGGGTCGAGGACATCGGGGCGGTTGGTCGCCGCGATCACGATCACGCCGGCATTGCCCTCGAAGCCGTCCATCTCGACCAGCAGCTGATTCAGCGTCTGCTCGCGCTCGTCGTTGCCGCCGCCCAGACCCGCTCCGCGCTGGCGGCCGACCGCGTCGATCTCGTCGATGAACACGATGCACGGCGCGCTCT